>DASYLG010000572.1:0-2502 GCA_036009685.1 Iamia sp.
CCTGCGACGCCGGCTACCACCGGGTGGTCACCCAGGGGCGGTCGAGCATCCTCGACTACGGCACCACCCGCCGCAACATCCCCGTCAACCTGTTCAACGCCCTCGTCGTGCGGGACCGGGGGTGTCGGTTCCCGGGGTGTGATCGGCCACCGAACTGGTGCGAGGCCCATCACATCGACCACTGGGAAAACCACGGTCCCACCAGCATCGGCAATCTGGTGCTCGCGTGTTCCCGGCACCACCACCTCCTCCACATGCCCGGATGGCACATCCGGTTGCGGCCCGACGCCACCGTCGAGGTCACCACACCTGCCAGGCAGAACCTGGTCGACCGACCACCCGGGCACCTCGCCGACCTGTTCGTCGAGGCGGTCTGAGCAGGCCTGGTCCCGTACGCTCCGGGTGGTCACGAGGGTTCCGAACTCCGGGGGGAGCAGCTGATGAAGATCGTGCCTCGCTACGACGGTCCGCCGATCGTCACGCTGGCCGCCGACGCCCGAGGGGGCGGTGCCGGTGTGGGCGACGCCTTCCTGCGCCAACGCCGCCGCTTCCTCGGCACCCTCGGGGCGCTGGCCGACGACGACTGGCGCTCCCCCTCCCGCTGCGAGGGCTGGACGGTGCAGGACGTGGCCATCCACCTCGAGGGCGTGAACCGGTTCTGGCACCTGTCGATCGCCTCCGGCCTCGCCGGCGAGCCGACCCGGTACCTGGCCGACTTCGATCCCAAGGCCACCCCGGCGGCCATGGTCGACGCCGTCGGCTCCCCTCCGCCGGCCGAGACGCTGGCCTCCCTGACCGAGAGCAGCGAGGCCCTGTGCGACGCGGTCGCCGAGCTCGACCCCGAACAATGGTCGGCCATCGCCGAGGCCCCCGCCGGCCACCTGCCGATCCGCCTCCTCGTCCACCACGCCCTGTGGGACTGCTGGATCCACGAGCGCGACGTCGCCCTACCACTCGGGCTCCCCCTGGCCGAGGAGTCCGACGAGGTCATGGCCTGCCTCCGCTTCTCCGCCGCCCTCGGACCGGCCTTCGCGGTCGACCAGGGCCTGTCGACCCCAGCTGCCCTCGTGCTCGAGACCACCGATCCCGACGGCTGCGTGGTCGTCGAGGTCACCGACCACGTGGCGGTCAGCGACCGGTCGGGCCCGGACCACCCCGCCGACGGCGCCACCGTGGTGGTGCGCGACACGGCGGTCAACCTGGTCGAGGCGCTGAGCGCCCGGGCGCCCCTGGCCTACGACGTGCCCGACGAGCACCGCTGGCTGCTCGCAACTCTGGGCACGGTCTTCGAGTCGGCCTGAGCCCGGGGCTCAGTCCTGCTCGTCGGGCGGACCGGCGTCGACGGCGCCCTCGCGCTCGTCGCGGGCGGCCCAATCGAGCAGCTCGTCGATGGCGAACACCGCCCGGTCGATGCCGGCATGGAGGTCGCCCAGCTCCGCGAACCGCGCCGGCACGGTGGCCAGGGTGCAGTCGCGGGGCTCGACCGTGTCGACCTCGTCCCACGTGATCGGCGTGGACACCGTGGCCTCGGGCAGGCCCCGCACCGAGTACGCCGCCGCCATCGTGTGGTCGCGGGCGTTCTGGTTGTAGTCCACGAACAGGGCCTTGGGGTCACGGTCCTTGCGCCACCACGTGGTCGTGATCTCGTCGGGGGCCCGGCGCTCGACCTCGCGGGCGAACGCCAGCGCCGCCCGCCGCACGTCGGTGAACCCGTGGACCGGGTCGATGCGCACGTACACGTGCAGCCCCCGCCCGCCCGACGTCTTGGGCCAGCCCACCGCGCCCAGTTCGTCGAGCACCTCGTGGACCACACCGGCGATGCGCCGCACGGTCGCCAGCGGGCAATCGGGCATGGGGTCGAGGTCGATGCGCCACTCGTCGGGCTTCTCGACGTCGGCCCGCCGCGAGTTCCACGGGTGCAGCTCGACGGTCGACATCTGCACCGCCCAGATCACCTGGGCCAGCTCGGTCACGCACAGCTCGTCGGCGTGCTGCCCGTAGCGGGGGAAGTGGACCCGCACGGTCTCCAACCACGGCGGCGCCCCACCCGGCACCCGCTTCTGGTGCACCTTCTCGCCGCTCACCCCGGTCGGGAACCGGTGCAGCATGCACGGCCGCTCCCGCAGGGCGTTGACGATGCCCGGCCCCACCGCCCGGTAGTACTCGACCAGGTCGAGCTTGGTCGCCCCCGTCGCCGGGAAGTACACCCGGTCCGGGTTCGACACCCGCACCGTTCGCCCGCCCACCTCCACCTCGATCGCCGGAGCCTTGGCCACGACCGCGAACCGTACCGGCCCCCTCCCCGACATCCCGACCGAGCACCCCTCGGAAGAACGTGCTCGATGATCGAGACGGAGTGCCCACACACTGCGACGCACGAGAGGTGATCCTGTGGATGTCGTCGAGGCCCGCGATGCGATCGAGACGAGGCTGACCTGGCTCGGTTCGTGCACCTGCTGCGGAAGGACCTCCTGAGCAACGGCGAGGCGTGGGAGAACCCGA
>DASYLG010000573.1:0-5856 GCA_036009685.1 Iamia sp.
CACCGAGGGGATGTACCTCGCCCTCTGCGTCGACAAGGGCCCGCTCACCGCCCCCAGCCCGTGCGTCGGCGGCGTCGACATCGGCGGCGAGGGCGGCGCCTCCCGCTGGGTGACCAACAACCCGTACCCGGGCACGCCGGCGGTCTCGATCGGGGTCGACGGCTCGTTCACGACGACCCTGACCCTCGAGGCCGCCGACGCCAACGTCGACTGCAACGACCTGCCCGTGGGCCAGTCGTGCAAGGTCGTCACCCGCATGGACCACCGGGCCAGCGGCGACCGCAGCCAGGACGTCAAGGTCCCGATCACCTTCGCCGAGCCCGAGGCCGGGGCCCACCTCCAGCTGTCGCCGGCCAACGGCCTGTTCACCGAGGGCCAGGACGTCGTCGTCTCCGGCACCGGCTACCCGACCACCGCTCCCGGCCTCTACGTCGTCTACGGGCCCGAGCCCGAGAACAACACCGACGCCACGATGTACGGCGCCCAGGCCTTCGTGCCCTCGTCGGCGATCGCCACCGACGGCTCGTTCACCGTCACGCTGACCGACGTCGATGCCGTCTACACCGGCGAGGACGAGGAGGACCACGACTTCACCGCCGGCGGCGGGTTCATCTCCACCATGCGGGCCCACGGCACGCCCGACCCCAACGGCGACTGGGCCCGCAGCCGGCCCGTCACCTTCCGGGCCCGCACCGCGACCGAGTCGTTCGTCACCGCGGCCCACGCCGACTTCCTCGGCGCCGAGCCCACCCGACCCGAGCTGGCGGCCGACACCGCGGCACTGAACCAGAGCCAGACCAAGGCGACCTACCTGAAGGATCTCTCGACCTCCGACATCTGGCTGGCCGGCGTGGTCAACCGGCTCTACCAGGACACGCTGGGCCGCGACGGCGACGAAGGGGGCGTGGCCTTCTGGGTCGGCCGCCTCCGCACCGGCTGGTCGGTCGCCCGGGTGGCGGCCAGCTTCTACGCCTCCCCCGAGTACTTCGACGGCATCGGCGGTGGCACCAACCAGACCTGGATCGACGACCTCTACGACAAGGTCCTGCTGCGCAACGCCTTCCCCGGCGACATCACCTACTGGAGCTCCGAGGTGGTGGCCAAGGGCCGGGGCAACGTGGCCCTGCGGATCTACCAGTCGCCCGAGTCGGCCGGCACCCGGGTCGAGGGCCTCTACGCCGACCTGCTGGGCCGGACGCCGTCGAGCGGCGACGTCACCTACTGGGGGGCCGTCGTGGTCAAGAAGGGCGATCTGGCGCTGGCCGTGAACCTGGCCAACTCGGCCGAGTACGCCAACCGGGCCGTGGCGCGGTTCCCCTGATGCCCGCCGGGGGGAGCTGGTGCTGAGCAAGGTCGGGGCCGAGCCCGACGTCGAGCGGCCCGTCGACGTCGGGCCGAACCCGGCCCTCGCGGCGCGCCCACCCACCCACTGGGCCCGTTCCGGCGCCCTGCTCGTCGTCCTCGCCGGCGCCCTGGTCGTGCTGGTGGTGGCGGCCGGGGCGTCGGGCGCGTTCCTGCTCTCGCCGGGCGAGGTCCTGGCCTCGATCCTGCACCGCATCGGCCTCCACTGGGGGACGCCGCCCGACGCCCTGGGCGAGGACGTGCTGTGGGAGATCCGCTTCCCACGCGTCGCCCTCACCGTGCTCGTCGGCGGGTCGCTGGGCTGCGCCGGCGCCCTGATGCAGGGGACCTTCAGCAACCCGCTGGCCGAGCCCGGGATCATCGGCGTGTCGTCGGGCGCCGCCCTCGGCGCGGTGCTGATCATCGTCAGCGGGCTGGCCCCGTTCGGCACGTGGAGCATCACCGCCGCCGCCTTCGTGGGCGGGGTCACCACCGTGTTCGTCGTGTACTCGGCGTCGCGCCAGAACGGCCGCACCGAGGTGATCACGATGGTGCTGACGGGCATCGCCCTCAACGCCCTCACCGGGGCCGTGCTCGGCCTGCTCACCTACTTCTCCGACGACTCGCAGCTCCGCAGCATCACCTTCTGGAGCCTCGGCTCGATGGCCCAGGCGACGTGGTCCAAGGTGGCCGTGGTGGCGCCGCTGGCCATCGGCGGGATGCTCGTGGCCCCCACGTTCTCCCGCCGCCTCGACCTGCTGGCGCTGGGCGACCGGCCCGCCCGTCACCTCGGCGTCGACGTCGAGGTCACCCGGCGGCTGGTCCTGCTGCTGGTGGCCGTGCTGACGGCGTCGGCGGTGGCCGTGTCGGGCCAGGTCCTGTTCGTCGGTCTGGTCATCCCGCACCTGGTGCGGATGGTGGCCGGTCCCGGGCATCGCATCCTGGTGCCGGCCTCGGGCCTGGCCGGGGCGACGATCCTCGTCGGCGCCGACCTGGCCGCCCGGACCGTGGCCGCCCCGGCCGAGATCCCGCTGGGCGTGCTCACCGCCCTGGTGGGCAGCCCGTTCTTCTTCTGGCAGCTGCGCCGGATGCGATCCCGCCAGGGCGGGTGGGCCTGATGGCACGGCGCTCGGCGCGTCGGGCCGTCGCCCCGGAGCGCGCCGCGCCGGGCGAGGTGCTGGTGGCCGCCCGGGCGGTGGGGGTCGAGCTGGGCGGGCAGCCGATCCTCGACGCGGTGGACCTGTCCGTCGCCGCCGGCGAGGTGGTCGCCCTCGTGGGGCCCAACGGCGCCGGCAAGTCGACGCTGCTCGGCGCCCTGACCGGTGATGTCGCCCTGGCGACCGGCTCGGTGCTCGTCGGTGGGCGGGCCCTCGGTGAGTGGTCGGGCGTCGAGCTGGCGCTGCGCCGGTCGGTCCTGCCCCAGCAGGTGGCGGTGACGTTCCCGTTCTCGGTGCGCGACGTGGTCGAGATGGGCCGGGCGCCATGGGTCCACGTCGACGGCGACGCCCGGGGCGCCGAGGTGGTCGAGCGGGTGATGGTCGAGTGCGACGTGGCATCGATGGCCGAGCGCCAGCTGCCCACGCTGTCGGGCGGGGAGCGGGCCCGGGTCGCCCTGGCCCGCGTGCTGGCCCAGGAGGCCCCGATCCTCTTCCTCGACGAGCCCACCGCCGCCCTGGACCTCCACCACCAGGAGCTGGTGCTGGGGCTGGCCCGCGCCCGGGCCTCCGCGGGTGTCGCCGTGGTGGTCGTGCTCCACGACCTGGCCCTGGCGGGCGCCCACGCCGACCGCATCGTCGTCCTCTCCCATGGCCGGGTCGGGGCCGACGGCCGCCCGGCCGAGGTGCTCGACGAGGACCTCCTGTCCGCCGTCTACCAGCACCCCATCGAGGTCGTCCCCCACCCGAGGACCGCGGCCCCCCTGGTCATGCCCCGCCGCTAGACCACGAGGTGCCAGGCACCTCGTGGTCCTCGTCCTAGCGGGCGGTGCGGGGGAGGCGGCGGGCGTGGCCGTCGCGGTCGAGGCGGACGCCGAGGGCGCGCAGGACGAAGGCCTCGGTGAGCTCGATGGTGTGCTCGAGGCGGTCGTCGCCGGGGCGCAGCGAGCTGCCCCGGGCGATGCAGGCGTTGATCATGGCGCCGGTGTCGACCAGGTCGTCGGCGATGAGGTAGCGGTCCTCGTGGCCCTCCTCGAGGATGGACCGCAGCTCGTCGTCGAGGGCCCGCACGTGGTCGAGGACCTTGCTGTACGCCTCGTTGTCGAGCATGTGGCGCAGCGCCGGGCCGGGTGGCAGGTGGTGCTCGGAGAAGTAGGTGAGCTGGCTGCGGATGTACACCCGGAGCCGGGCGACGGGGCCCTCGACCTCGGCCAGGGCCTCGCGCAGCTCGGCCACGTAGCGATCGGTCTCCCGGCTGGCGTACCCGATGAGCAGGGACTCCTTGTCGGAGAAGTAGTTGTACATGGCCGTCCGGGCCATGCCGCACTCGGCGGCCACGTCGGCCAGGCTGATGGCGTCGTAGCCCCGCTCGTACATCAGCCGCGACAGGGCCTCGAAGATGCGCTCCCGCGTGTGGTCGCGGTGGCTCTCCAGCGACCCCCCGATGACGCGCGGCACCGTCGCCCTAGTGCTCTCGCGCCGGCAGGCCCAGCGCGGCGCTGGCCTCGGTGTGCATGCGGACGACCTCGCGGCGGACCTGGGCCCGCTCGGTGATGGGCTCGGCCCAGGGCACCAGCACCTCGACCTGATCGGCTTGGCCGTGGTCGGCCCCCTCGACGGTGGCGGCGAACACGATGCCGTCGGGGGTCATCCCGGTCATGGTGGCGGCGGTGACGCCGGGCTGGCCGCCCAGACCCCGGCAGATGGTGACGTTGTCCTCGGCGTGGTCGTCGTTCATGTGGCGGGCGATGGCCGCCACCACGTCGGCGGAGAAGGGGCTGGGCGCGTCGCTCATGTCGCCCGGCAGGATACGGCGGGCCTGACGCCCGGGGGCGACTCGGGGGCGGACCCCACGCCCCGTCAGGCGTCGGGCAGGGCGTGGGCCAGGTCGTGGCGGGGCTGGTAGATCATCAGCTCGCCCGCCCCGGGGACGGTGATCTCGCCGACCCGGCCGAAGCCCTCGTCCCGGACCTCGTCGGACACCTCGACGCCCTTGGCCCGGAGCTCGGCCAGCGTCGCCTCGATGTCGTCGCACATCAGCGAGAGCTGGGCGTGGGGGACGGTGGCCCAGGTCTCGCCGTCGCGTCCCTGGGTCGGGTGGACGCCGACCTCCGACGGCGGCGTCTTGAAGATGAGCCAGCCGCCCCCGGCGTCGATGTGGGGCCAGCCCAGCACGTCGCGGAGGAACGCCCGGGTCGCCTCGGCGTCGTCGGAGTAGATGATGGAGTGGTAGCCGGTGATCACGGGGCCCATGATGCTCCGATGCCCGACGACCTGCCTGCCCTGGAGCCCGTACCCGAGGACTGGGAGGTCGGTCTGGCGATCGTGGCCCACCCCGACGACATGGAGTACGGCGCCTCGGCGGCCGTCTCCCGCTGGACCGACCAGGGCAAGACGGTGGCCTACGCCCTCGTCACCGCGGGCGAGGCCGGCATCGACGGCATGGCGCCCGAGGAGGTCGCCCCGCTGCGGGTCCGCGAGCAGTACGCGGCCTGCGAGGCCGTCGGCGTGACCGACCTCCAGATCCTCGGCCACCCCGACGGGATGATCGAGTACGGGCTGCGGCTCCGCGAGGACATCGCCGGCGCCATCCGTCGGATCCGGCCCGAGATGGTCGTCACGCTGAACCACCGGGAGACCTTCGGGCCCGGGGCGCTCAACATGGCCGACCACATCGTCACCGGCCGGGCCGTCCTCGACGCCGTGCGCGACGCCGCCAACCGGTGGGTGTTCCGACCGCTCGCCGAGGAGGAGGGACTGGAGCCGTGGGGTGGCGTGCGCTGGGTCGCGGTGGCCAACTCGCCGCAGCCGACCCACGCCGTCCCCATCTCGGAGCACGACATCGAGCGGGCGGTGGCCTCGCTCGAGGCCCACGAGGCCTACCTGAAGGGCCTCGGCCCCGGGGCCATGAGCGACCCCAGTGGGTTCCTCCGCCCCCTCTTCACCTCTGCCGCCGACCGCTTCGGCGGCCACCCCTGCGCCACCGTCGAGCTCTTCGGGATGTGAGCGCTCCCCCTCGACTTCTGAACTAGTTCAGATATCATGCTGCTCGATGGCGACCGTCGAGTTCATGATCTCCGAGCTGCAGCGAGAGCCTCGCAAGGTGCTCGAGCACCTCGAGCGTGGCGACATCATCCTCAAGCGGAGGGGGCAGGCCGCGCTGCGGCTCACCGTCGAGGGTCGAGATGCGGAGCGGGATGCCGCCTATGCCGCCATGGTGAGGTTGGTCCGCAACCTGGTGGTCCACGGGCAGGCCGGGGTCGAAGAGGCCATGGTCGACGCCTTCCCGTGGTCAGAGTTCCTCTCGGACCACGAGCGGACCGTCTTCAGCGTCGAGCTCAGCTCGATGTTGGTCGCCACC
>DASYLG010000574.1:0-1815 GCA_036009685.1 Iamia sp.
TTCGGATCGTGCGACGAGCTGGCCGACTGGGGCGCGGAGGCCATGGGGACCACCGGGGGCGGGGACGAGGCGACCTCCTTCGACGCCGTCGGCACCGAGATGGCGGCCGACGGCGCCGCCCCGGTGGCTCGGGAGGAGTCGAGCGGGGCGATGACGTCCAACGGATCGGTCGACGACTCGGGGGGATCGGCCGAGGGCGCGGGGCCGGAGCAGGGGAGCGCCGATGTGCCGGCCACGACGATGGCCCCCGTCCCCGCCGGCCCGGAGGCGGACGACCCGGCCGAGGACGACGCCCAGGCCGATGAGCCGGCCGAGGACGAGACCAACGTGGCCGTCGAGGGCGTCGACGAGATCGACCTGGTCGACCGGCTGACCGAGGACGTGGTGCTGGTCGCCTCGGCGACCCGCCTGGCCGTGGTCGACCTGGCCACCGCCGAGGTGGTCGAGGCCACCACCGTGCCGTGGGACGCCCAGATCACCTACGACGCCGAGTCGGGCGTGGCCTGGGCGGTGGGACACCCCGACGAGGGCGGCGTCTCCGTCGAGCGCTACGCCGTCGACGTCGAGGGGCTCGAGTCGGAGGGCCGCTGGACCACCACCGGCTCGCTGGTCGATGCCCGGCGGGTGGGCGACGAGCTCCACGTCGTGGCCACCGAGGGCTTCGGCGTGGCCGACGCCACCGAGCCCGCCTTCGCCGGGGACGCCGGTCCCGTCGGCACGGTCGTCGAGGAGGAGCCGGTGACGACCGCGGCACCGGATGATGCCGTCGTGCCGTTCGACGACGGCCCCGTCGCCTGTGACGAGGTGCTCCACCCGGTCGGCCCGTCGGACCCGACGGCGACGCTGCTCGTCACCCTGCCGGCGACCGGGGCGGTCGAGCCGGTCCGGGCCACCGAGGTGGTGGGGTCGGGCTCGCTGGTCCACGTGACCACGGGGGCGATCTACCTGGCCACCCCGCAGTGGGGGGCCGAGACGGCCACGACCGGCATCCACCGCTTCGACCTGGCCACGCTGGAGCCCACCGGATCCGGAGCGGTCGACGGCATGATGCTCGACGAGTTCTCGATGTCGGAGCTCGGCGGGGTGCTCCGGGTCGCGGTCACCCAGCAGAGCTTCGGCGTGGGCCTGCCCGTCGAGGGTGACATCGAGGGTGACATCGAGGGCGACATCGAGGGCGACATCGCCCCGGCGCCGACGGTGGTGGAGAGGCCCGGCGGGGGCGAGGCCCTCAACGAGATCGTGGTGCTCGACACCGACGGCGCCCTCGACGTGGTGGGGCGGACGGCCCCCTTCGGGCACCCGGGCGAGACCCTGCAGGGCATCCGCTTCGCCGGGACCACGGCCTACGCCGTGACCTTCCTCCAGACCGACCCGTTCTACGTGGTGGACCTGTCCGACCCGTCCGCCCCCGAGGTGGTGGGCGAGGTCCAGCTCCCGGGCTTCAGCTCCTACCTCCACCCGCTGGGCGGGGGCCTGGTCGTGGGCTTCGGGCCCGGCGAGGACGGCCGCATGGCGGCCAAGCTGTTCGACGTCTCCGACCCCGCCGAGCCCGCCGTGGTCGGCGACCTGGTGCTGGGCGACGACTCGGCGGTGGCCTACGACCACCACGCCTACCTCGACCTGGGCGACGGCCGCTTCGCCGTCCCGGCCACGTCCTACGACGCCATGGCCACCATCCCGGGGGACCGCATCACCGACGGGAGCGCGCCGCTCGGGGGCAGCTCGTTCGTGGTCGTCGACACCGTCGGGGGCGAGTTGGTGGAGGTCGCCCGGTACGCCGTCGGCACCGCCGAGCCCGTCACCCGGATCCTCACC
>DASYLG010000575.1:0-2035 GCA_036009685.1 Iamia sp.
ATCCCGGCGTCGGCACCGACCGCCGCAGCATCGCCGTCGAGGTCGGCGACGGGGCCTCGATCCTGGTCGGGCCGGACAACGGCCTGCTGGCGTCGGCCGTGGCCATGGTCGGCGGGGCGACCCGGGTCGTCGAGCTCACCAGCACCGAGCACCGCCTCGAGGCGCCCGGGCCGACCTTCGACGGCCGGGACGTCTTCGCCCCCGCCGCCGCCGCCCTCTGCCGGGGTGTGCCCCTCGACGAGCTGGGCCCCGACATCGAGCCCCTCACCCTGCGGCCGGGGATGCTCCCGCTGCCCCAGATCGAGGACGACGGCATCGGCGCCGAGGTCCTGTGGGTCGACCGCTTCGGCAACGTCCAGCTCAACCTCGGACCCGACGACCTGGCCCCCCTCGGCGTCGACGGCGACCGGATCACGGTCCGCATCGAGGGATCCGAGCGCACCGCCCGCCGGGTCGACGCCTACGCCGATCTCGGCCCCGGCGAGCTGGGTCTGATCGTCGACTCCTACGGCCTCCTCGCCCTCGTGCTCGACCAGCGCTCCGCCGCCGAGGACCTGGGCGTGGCCGCCAGCCACGCCGTCACCGTGGCGCCCCTGGGCGACGATGCCGCCCCGGCCGCCCTGTCGAGCCCCGTCACCCTCAGGAGCAAGCCCTAAGTGCGCCCCGGCACCACCATCGTCCTCGCCATCCTGCTGGTGCTCATCCTGGGCGCCGGCGTCCTCCAGCTCTTCATCCTGGCGCGGTAGAGGCGCCCACGAGGTGCCCGGCACCACGTGGGCGTCTGCCCCGAAGATCGCTACTCGTCCACCTCCCACGTGGTGCCTGGCACCTCGTGGGAGGGTGATCCCGGTCAGGGCTGCCGCGCCGAGGGTCCCGACGCCGTACTCTCACTCGCCGTGAACCTGGCGACGATCATCGATCCGCACCCGGACGAGGCGACCGCCCTCATCAGCCGGGGGCGGATCACCACCTACGGCGCCCTGCGCGACCAGGTCGCCCACCTGCGCGGCGGGCTGGTCGGACTCGGCGTCGAGCCCGGTGACCGGGTGGTGCTGATCTGCGCCAACAACTGGTACTTCGTCGCCTCTTATTTGGCGATTCACAGCAGTGGTGCCATCGCCGTCCCGGTCAACCCGCTGAGCCCGCCCCGGGCCCTCCAGTCGAACCTGGCCGAGGTGGGGGCCACCGTCGCCATCGTCGGCCCGTCCGGGCTGGCGGCGGTCTCCGGCCTCGACCGGGCCACGCTGCCCGACCTCCGGACCGTGGTCACCACCAGCCACGACGAGGTCGAGGGTGCCATCCGGTTCGACGACCTGCTCGCCGCCGAGCCGACCCCGGTCGTCGAGCGGGACGAGGACGACCCCGCCGTGCTCATGTTCACCAGCGGCACCGCCGGCAGCCCGCGCGCCGCCGTCCTCAGCCACGGCAACCTGCTGGCCAACGTCGACCAGGTGCTGTCCGTGCGCGAGGTGGAGGCGGTCGACGGCGACATCAGCCTCGGCGTGCTCCCGATGTTCCACATCATGGGGCTCAACGCCATCCTCGGCACCGCCCTCCGGGCCGGCTCCGGGGTGCTCCTCATGGAGCGCTTCGACCCGCAGTCCGCGGCCGAGGCCATCTCGCGTCACGGGGTCACGATCATCGCCGGCGCCCCGACCATGTGGGCGGCGTGGGCGTCGCTCCCGGGACTTCCTCCCGGAGCCTTCGCCAACATCCGCATGGCCACCTCCGGCGCCGCCGCCCTGTCCACCGACGTGGCCGAGCGGATGAAGCAGCGCTTCGCCCTGGAGCTGTACGAGGGCTACGGGCTCACCGAGGCGTCACCCGTCGTCACCTCGGGCATCGGCATGGATCCCCGGTCGGGCTCGATCGGTGCCCCGCTCGACGGGGTCGAGGTCCGGCTGGTCGACGAGGACGGCGAGGACGTCCTGGTCGGCGATGAGGGCGAGATCTGGGTGCGCGGCGCCAACGTCTTCCAGGGCTACTGGGGCGACGAGGCGGGCACCTGCGCGGTCATCACCGAGGACGGCTGGCT
>DASYLG010000576.1:0-5067 GCA_036009685.1 Iamia sp.
GGCGCCACTCCAGAGCGTGTTGTCCACGGCCAGCAGCCCGCCGGGTCGGAGCCGGGGCACCAGCAGGTCGTGGTAGGTGATGTAACCGGGCTTGTCGGCGTCGATGAAGGCGAGGTCGATGGGCTCGTCGTCGCCGAAGAGGTCGCCGGCCAGTGTCTCGGCCGCCGGGGCGATGCGCAGGTCGATGCGGTCGGCGACGCCGGCGTCGGCCCACGCCTCGCGGGCGATGGCCGTCCACTCCTCGCTCACGTCGCAGCACAGGAGGCGCCCGTCGTCGGCCAGGCCCCGGGCGAGGGCGAGGGCCGACATCCCCGTGAAGGTCCCCACCTCGACCGCCCGCCGGGCGCCGGTCAGACGGGCCAGCGCGGTCATGAGGGCGGCCTGGTCGGCCCCGATCTGCATGCCGGCCACGGACCCGAGCGCCGCCGTCCGCTCGACGAGGGCGCCGGCCACCTCGTCGAGGGGGTCGGAGCGGGCCTCGACGTACTCGGCCAGGGCTTCGGACGTGAGGAACGATCGGCTCATGGGAGCGACCCTAGGACCCGTCACCGGCCCACGGGTCCAGTCCGGGCGGTCCCGGCCGATAGCGTTCGGGCCGAACGACGAGGAGCGACGGGCATGATCGATCTCACCGAGGACACCCTGGCCCCCGACGTCGTGGTCCGCCGCACCAGCTCCACCGACATCGACGTCCGCGCCGGCGAGCGCGGCGGCCCACCGGTTGTCGGTGTGGCCGAGGGGGCCGTGTGGGCCCGGGCCGAGCCCTCCAGCCCGGGGGTCGACCTCGGGCACGGCAGCCTCAACGTCCTCGTGCGGTCGGGCACCGTCCTGCTCGACGCCCAGGCCGGCGCCGGTCTGCTCATCGTCCTGCGGGGCGAGGTCGAGATCTCGGCCGGCGGGACGCTCGACCGGATCGCCACCGCCGGCGACGCCCTGACCTTCGACGCCACCGGGCGCATCAGCGATCCGGACCCCGTCGACGCCGCCGAGCTGGCCCGCGATCCGTTCGTCAGCATGAACCTGGTGCTCGACGCCCTCGGGGGCGTCCCCGTCCGGATCCCGGGCGAGCCCGTCGCCCTGGCCCCGAGCCCGACCGCCGGCCCGACCCGCCGGTCCGACGAGGAGAACCGCCCGCAGGCCGAGGAGATGTTCCCCGAGCGGCGCCGGAGCAAGGGCCTCTTCGCCCGCTCCAAGCGCTAGAGCCAGGGCACCGGCCCGCCCCGCCCGGACGCCCCCGAAGGAGCGCCCGGGCGATCGACCGGCAGGCCGCCACCGCCACCGCTAGAAGCGGTTGGCGTACTCCCAGCTCTTGATGAGCGTGGTCACGAGCGACTGCTGGCTCTGGCCGCCCCAGTAGGTGATGTCCGCATCCACCGGCACCCGGCGGAGGAGGGCGAAGAAGGGCCCGATCACCCGGGTCGAGGTGGCGGTCGCGCCCTTGTACTCGGGCGACTCGGAGAAGCCGACCATGACCTGGCCCCGGCTGCGAGCGCCGCTGTTCAGCTCGCCCACCCAGTAGTTCCGCTCGTTGGTGCTGGGCGCCCGGTCGAGGACGTTGTCGTACACCTGCTCGACGAACTCGACGTTGTCGAGCTCGCCGTAGAGCAGCTCGAACTCGGGGGCCGTCACCATGAGGTCGGCGATCCGCTTGAGCGACACGCCCCGGTTGACCTCCCGCCACCAGTAGACGAGGCCGGCGGTGTCGGGCTTGCGCAGGAACACGGCCCGGTAGAGCCGGATCACGCCTCCGGTCCGGGTCTGGTACGTCGCCTGGTTGAGCAGGTTGTGGGCGTAGACCTCGGGGAGCTGGCCATTGTTGAAGTTGGCCACGCCGGAGCTGATCTCGGCGGCGGTGGCGCCCCGGTTGTAGGCGTCGAGGTACATCCGGTTGATGAACCCCTGGGCGTTGGGCTGGGCGCCGTAGCGGATCTGTTCCTTGATCCAGTTCGAGAAGGCGGCGACGCGGGTGTAGATGCCGGGGAACCCGGCGAGGGCGCACTCGTTGCCGGTGCTGACGATCCCGACCTGGACCCACGTGCCGCTGCGGTTCTCGACCAGCGGGCCACCGCTGTCGCCCTGGCAGGAGTCCTTGCCGGGAGCGGCGGCGCACACCATCGTCGACTGCTGGTAGAAGCCCGGGTAGCCGTTCTGGCAGTCGCCCGGCGTGGAGACGTCGACGGTGACCTGGCGCAGCTTGGTCGGGTAGTCGGGCTCGCCGTAGGCGGTGGTGCCCCAGCCGGTGGTGGTCACGTCGGTGAACGCCGGCGGGCTCACGTTCTGGGCCGTGATCGACTGGACCGGGATGGGCGCCGGCGCCGGCTTGTCCAGACGGATCAGGGCGAGGTCGCTGCGGCCCTCGCTGGGGTTCCACGACGGGTGGATGCGGAACTCGACGGCGCGGATGCGGGTGCCGCCGCTCTGGAGGTCCTGGGTGCCGACGAGGACGTCGACGTCGCTGGGGACGGGGCTGAAGCCGCTGTCGCGGACGCAGTGACCGGCCGTCAGCACCCAGTTGCGGGCGATCAGGGTGCCACCGCAGTACTGGGCCTGGAAGTTGTCGGCGGTGTCGTGGAAGAGGAGGGCGACCTGCGAGGGCCAGGCGCCGTCGGCGGCCTCGGTGCCGCCGACGATGCGGGAGTCGGGGCGCGCCGAGAACCGGGGATCGGGGGTGCTGATCGAGGAGTCCTCGCCCGACGCGCTCTGGGCGCCGGCGACGGTCGGGGCCGCAGCCAGACCGCAGACGGTGAGCAGCGCCACGACTCCGACCAGGAGGCGATGCCGCAGGGGCGAGCGGGGGGATGGGTCCATGGGGTCTCCTGGGGGGGATGGTCGACGGCCGCCGGCGGACCACAGGGGCGCTCCCCCACCCGCCCGGCGGGGAGCAGGAGGCCCCGGCCGCCACTCACAGCGTCGGGACGGTACCACGACCACAACCGCAGAGCGTCGACCCTCGACCCCTCTCACCCGTCCGGGCGGGACCCCCTCGGGGCGGCGAAACTGCGGGCGTGACCGGCGCCATCGAGGACCATGCCCTGCTGTCCGACACCGAGTCGGCGGCGCTGGTCGACCGGGACGGGACCATCGACTGGCTGACGTTCCCCCGCTTCGACAGCCCGGCCTGCTTCGCCTCCCTCCTGGGCGGGCCGGAGCACGGCCGCTGGCGCATCGGCCCCGCCGGCGAGGCCCTGCGGGTCGAGCGCCGGTACCGGCCCGGCACGCTCGTGCTGGAGACGACCACGACCACGCCCGACGGCACCATCCGGGTCGTCGACTGCATGCCCGTCCGCGACGGCGTCCTCCAGGTCGTCCGGCTGGTGCAGGGCGTGTCCGGCCGGGTGCCCGTCGACGTCGACCTGGTCGTGCGGCCCGACTACGGGTCCATCGTGCCCTGGGTCCGGCGGACGGCCCGGGGCCTGAGCTTCGTCGCCGGGCCCGACGGGCTGAACCTCACCTCGCCGGTCCCGCTCGAGGCCGACGGCTGGTCCCATCGGGCCCGGGTCGAGGTGGCCGCCGGTGACGAGCTGGGGTTCGAGCTGGCCTGGCACCCCTCGGCCATGGCCACCCCGCCCGCCTCCGATCCGGTCGCCGCCGTCGCCCGCACCACGGCGTGGTGGGAGCGGTGGAGCGCCCGGAGCCAGGCGCCGGGGCCGTGGGAGGACGTCGTGACCTCGTCGCTCACGGTGCTGAAGGGCCTCACCTACGCGCCCACCGGCGGGATGGTGGCGGCGCCGACGACGTCGCTGCCCGAGCTGCTGGGCGGGTCCCGGAACTGGGACTACCGCTACTGCTGGCTGCGGGATGCCACCTACACCCTGCTGGCGCTGATGCAGGCGGGCCACACCGACGAGGCCCGGGCGTGGCGGGAGTGGCTGCTGCGGGCCGTGGCCGGGCGTCCGGACCAGGTGCAGATCATGTACGGCTGCGCCGGCGAGCGCCGGCTGCCCGAGTGGGAGGTGCCGTGGCTGCCCGGCTACGCCGGATCGCAGCCGGTGCGGGTGGGCAACGGCGCCCACGGCCAGCTCCAGCTCGACGTCTACGGCGAGGTCCTCGACGCCCTCCACCAGGCGGCCGAGAGCGGGCTGGCGGATCCCGACGGGGCGACGTGGCCGCTGGCGACCGCGCTCGTCGACCACCTGGCGGAGATCTGGCGCCAGCCCGACGACGGCATCTGGGAGGTCCGGGGCGGGAGCCGGCAGTTCACCCACTCGAAGGTCATGGCGTGGGTGGCGCTCGACCGGGCCCTGCGGTGGGCGGACCGCCCCGGTCTCGAGGCCCCCACGGCGCGGTGGCACGCCGTCCGGGACGAGATCCGGGCCGACGTCCTGGCCCACGGCGTCGACGACCGCGGGGTCTTCGTCCAGGCCTACGGCACCACCGCCCTCGACGCCAGCGTCCTGCTCGTGCCCCTCGTCGGCTTCCTCCCGCCCGACGACCCCCGCGTCGTGGCCACCGTCGAGGCCATCCAGCGGGAGCTGACCGAGGACGGCTTCGTCCTGCGCTACCGGCCCGAGCACACCGACGACGGCCTGCCCGGCGGCGAGGGGGTCTTCCTCCTCTGCTCGTTCTGGCTGGTCGACGCCCTGGCCGTGATGGGCCGGCGGGATGAGGCGGTCGCCCTCTACGAGCGGCTGGTCGGGTTGCGCAACGACGTCGGCCTGCTGGCCGAGGAGTGGGACCCGTCGACCGGGCGGATGCTCGGCAACATGCCCCAGGCCTTCTCCCACATCGGCCTGGTCTCCTCCGCCCTCCTCCTCACCGGCCAAGGCGCCCAGCGCCACACGACCCCCTGACCCACTCGCCACGAGCGCGGCCAGCCCGAGGCTTCCACCAGGCCCCTGACCGAGGACGATCGAGGACGGAGGACACCGGCCCGGCGCAGCCGCTGGGGGCCTGGGGGGAACCCCCAGACGAAGAGGCGTGTCGGCGAGGAACGAGCCGTCCGCCTCTGGGAGGACCTTCGGCGCCGAGCGCAGCGAGGCACCGTCAGTTCGAGGAAGAAACGAGCGCAGCGAGGCTTCTGACGAGAGATCAGAACCGGTTCGCGTAGGTCCAGCTGCCGAGGAGGAG
>DASYLG010000577.1:0-3482 GCA_036009685.1 Iamia sp.
TGGACCAGCAGGCCGACGCCGCCGAGGCCGTGATCGGATCCTCGTTCTCCCGGCTCAGCAGCACGCTCCCCCTGCTCGGCGCCCTGGCCCAGCCCGACTTCGGCAGCCCCGTGCTGTTCGACACGCTGGCCGGCTCCTTCGCGGGTGACGACGGCTTCGCCGGCGTGGCCCGGGTGGAGGACGGCACGCTCGTCGTCCAGGGGGGCGCCGGCGACGGGCCGGAGGCCGGCCAGGAGCTGCCGGAGGCGTGGACCGACCTGGTCGAGCGGGCCCAGGCCGCGGAGGGACTCGTCGCCGAGGTGCACGAGACCGACGGCCGGCGTCGGTTGATGTTGGCGGTGGCGACCCCGGCCCTGGCCGACGTGGTGACCGTCGCCGAGCTCTCCTTCGACGTCGAGCAGCTCGACGTCGGCTCCGACGGGCCCTTCCGCGAGCTCGACGGTGCCATCTACGTCGGACCGGAGGCGGTGCGCGAGGACCTCCTGATGTCGACCACCGACAAGGCCCTCGGCGACCCGGTGGCCCGCCGGTCGGTCGAGGTCGGCGCCGAGCCCTGGCTCGTCGTCGTGAGCCCGAAGACGTCGCTGGTCGGTGGGTTCGCCGAGAACCTCTGGTGGATCGTGCTCGGCGCCGGGCTGCTGGCCGCGCTGCTCGTCGGCCTGCTGCTCGCCACCATCCTGCGCCGGACGAGCTACGCCCGGGACCTGGTCGACCAGCGCACCGCCGAGCTGCGGGAGTCGCTGGCCGAGCAGGAGCGCCTCCAGGAGGGCCAGCGGCTCGCCCGCCGGGCCGCCGAGGAGGCCAACCAGGCCAAGGACGAGTTCCTGTCCCGCATGAGCCACGAGCTGCGGACGCCCCTCAACGCCGTCCTGGGCTTCGCCCAGCTGCTCGAGCTGGAGGACCTCGACGACGACGGCCGCGACTCGGTCACCCAGATCCTCAAGGGCGGACGCCACCTGCTCGATCTGATCAACGAGGTGCTCGACATCTCCCGCATCGAGACCGGCACCTTCCAGCTCTCCGCCGAGCCCGTGTCCGTCGCCGCCGTGGTCGACGACGTGCTCCAGCTCACCGCGCCCCTCGCCGCCGCCCAGGGCATCCAGCTGGTCGGTGGGGCGCCGCCGGAGACGGCCACCCACGTGCTGGCCGACCACCAGCGGCTCATCCAGATCCTGCTGAACCTGGTCGGCAACGCCATCAAGTACAACCGGCCCGGCGGGACGGTGGTGGTGTCGTCCGAGCTGGCCGAGTCGTCGTGCGTGCGGATCAAGGTGCACGACACCGGTCCCGGCATCCGCCCCGAGCACCGCGAGCTGCTGTTCACGCCGTTCGAGCGGCTCGGGGCCGAGAACACCAACGTGGAGGGCACCGGGGTGGGCCTGGCGCTGTCCCGCCGGCTGGCGGAGGCCATGGGCGGAACCATCGACGTCGACTCGACCATCGGCCAGGGCAGCACCTTCTGGGTGGACCTGCCCGTGGTGGAGGGCCCGGTCGAGCGGTTCGAGCGGCTCAACCCCGATGCGCGCCCGGCTCGGCCGGAGGTCGATGCCGGCGCGCCGCGCGCCAAGGTCCTCTACATCGAGGACAACCAGCTGAACCTGCGGCTGGTGAAGCGCATCCTCGACCAGCACCCGGGCATCGAGCTCATCACCGCCATGCAGGGCCGTCTCGGGTTCGAGCTGGCGCGGGAGCACCAGCCCAAGCTCGTGCTGCTCGACCTCCACCTGTCGGACATCGGGGGCGACGAGGTGCTCCGCCAGATGCGGGACGACCCGCGCACCTCGGCGATCCCGGTCGTGGTCCTCAGCGCCGATGCCACCCCCGGGCAGATCCGCCGGCTCATCGCCGAGGGGGCGAGCTCGTACCTGACCAAGCCGCTCGACGTGCAGGCCCTGCGCCAGCTCCTGGACGAGGTGCCGATCGGATGAGGCCGGCCGAGGTCATGGGCGACGAGCCGCAGACGGCGACGGACGGCGATCCGGCGATGGCGGGGGCCATCGTGCTGGTGGTGGACGACCATGCGCCCAACTGCATGCTCCTCGAGCGCATCCTCACCAAGGCCGGGGTCGCCGAGGTGCACTCCACGGGCGACCCCTTCCGGGTCATCCCCATGGTCGAGGAGCTCCACCCGCACCTGGTGCTCCTCGACCTCCACATGCCGGGGATGGACGGCATCGCCGTCATGGAGGCCCTCGCCGAGGCGACCCCGCCCGACGAGTACCTGCCCGTCATCGTCTTGACCGCCGACGCCACCGCCGCGGCCCGCCACCGGGTGCTCGAGGCCGGCGCCACCGACTTCCTGACCAAGCCGGTCGAGCGGACGGAGGTCGTGTTCCGGGTCCGCAACCACCTGCACACCCGGGTCCTCCACGCCCGTCTCCACGCCCGCAACCAGGAGCTGGCCTCCGAGGTCGAGGCCCACCGGCGGATGGACGATCGTGCCCGCACCCTGCTGGCGGCGAAGGAGCGGCGGGTGCAGGAGCTGATCGAGAGCGGCCCGCCCCCGATGGTCTTCCAGCCCATCTCCGAGCTGGCGACGGGCACGATCGCCGGCTACGAGGCCCTCGCCCGGTTCACGACCGAGCCCCGGCGCTCGCCCGACCAGTGGTTCGCCGAGGCCGCCGAGGTCGGTCGGGGCGTCGAGCTCGAGCTGGCCGCGGTGCGGGAGGCCCTCGCCCACGCCCGGCGGCTCCCGGCCGACGCCATCGTGTCGGTCAACGTCTCGCCGGTGGCGGCGTGCAGCCCGGACCTGCCGGCGCTGCTGGACACCCGGGGCGGGCGGGGCCTCGTCCTCGAGATCACCGAGCACGAGCGGGTCGACGACTACCACCAGCTCCTCGCCGCCCTGGGTCGCCTGCGGGAGACGGGTGTCCGCCTCGCCGTGGACGATGCCGGGGCGGGGTTCGCCAGCCTCCAGCACATCCTCACCCTTCGCCCCGACGTCATCAAGCTCGACATCGCCCTGACCCGGGACATCGACAGGGACCCGATCAAGCGGGCGCTGGCCTCCTCCCTCGTGGCCTTCAGCGGTGAGATCGGGAGCCGTCTGGTGGCCGAGGGGATCGAGACCGAGGCCGAGCGGGCCGTGCTCGTCGACCTGGGCGTCCCCTGGGGCCAGGGCTTCCACCTGGGCCGCCCGTGCTCGGTCGAGGAGATCGTCGGGTCCACGCTGTCGTAGGTGGCCGGTAGGTTCGACGGGGTGACCGAAGTGTTCGCCGCCGTCGACGTCGGCACCAACTCGCTGCACCTGGTGATCGCCCGCGTCGTCGACGGCGACCGGTTCGACGTCATCGCGCGGGAGAAGGAGCAGGTCCGGCTGGGCCAGGGCGCCGGTGACATGAAGGAGCTGGCCCCCGAGGCCATCGAGCGGGGCGTCGAGGCCCTCGGTCGCTTCCAGCGCCTGGCCGAGGCCCACGACGCCGAGCTGCGGGCGGTGGCCACCTCGGCGGTGCGGGAGGCCCAGAACCACGACGTCTTCCTCG
>DASYLG010000578.1:0-1540 GCA_036009685.1 Iamia sp.
CGTCGGTGGCGACCAAGGACACGACCACCACCACCGCCCCGGCTGAGACCACCACCACGGTGGCGAACCCGGCCCTGGCCGCCATCACGTGCAACGACACCAAGCCGCCGGACAACCCCAACCGGCCGACGTTCACCGCCGAGCCCCCGATGACGATCGACGCGGCCAAGAAGTACACGGCCACGATCGAGACGTCGTGCGGCAAGATCACCGTCGACCTCGACGCCAAGGGCGCGCCCCACTCGGTCAACAGCTTCGTGTTCCTGGCCAACAAGAAGTTCTACGACGGGCTGACCTGGCACCGGGTGGTGAAGGACTTCGTGATCCAGGGCGGCGATCCCAAGGGCGACGGCTCCGGCGGCCCCGGCTACACCATCGCCGAGGAACCGCCCACCGACGGCTACAAGCTCGGCGCCCTGGCCATGGCGAAGACGCAGCAGCCGCACTCGACCGGATCCCAGTTCTACGTCGTGACGGGGGAGGGCGGCACAAAGCTGCCCAACGAGTACTCCCGCTTCGGGATGGTGACCGGCGGCCTCGACGTGGCTCAGAAGATCGAGTCGTTCGCCAACGGCGACGGCCCCCCGACCCGCCCGCTCTACATCCTCAGCATCACCATCAAGGTCGGTTAGGCGGGGGGCAACCCGTCCACCACCGAGTCGGGGCCGTAGACGGCGACCTCGTCGCGGCCCGGCCCGTAGAGCGTGACGGAGCCCTGGCCGGCCACCCGCCAGCTGCCGTCGGGGTCTCGCAGGAGGGCCGTCTGCTCGTCGACCCCGATCAGCACCGCGCTGTCGGGCCGTAGCTCGACCGACCGCTCCCGCAGGTGGGCCGGCGCCGTGTCGTGGTGGGGGAAGATCGGCATGTTGCTCAACAGCCCGAGCCCGACGGTATAGGCCCCGCCCCGGGGGTCGACCATCGGGTCGCACAGCACCATGGCCCCGGCCGACGAGGCGGCCAGCACGGCGCCGTCGTTCCAGACCTCGACCAGCGCCTCCCACAGCCGGGAGCCCTTGAGGACCGACCGGAGGTGCATGGGCGACCCGCCGCCGATGTAGACGAAGCGCGATCCCCGGACGACGGCGGCGTTGGTCTCGTCCTCCGCCTCCGTCCGGCCGAGGACCATGAGGCCCGAAACGTTGGCCCCCAGCTCCTCGAAGTAGCGACGGGCGGTCTCGACGGCCCGGCGCGGGTTCTCGAACGCCGCCGCCGTCGGCAGCACCAGCACCTCGTCGGTACCGGCGGCCTCCAGGAGGGCGGCGTCGAACTTGCGGCACCCGTCCTGCCACTCGGCCCCGCCGACCAGCGCCAGCGTGCCCGTCCCGTCGCCATTCATGCGACCGAGCCTACCCGCCGGAAATTCCGGTATTCCGCAGGCGGGGACCCTCGGCACCTCCCTCGATCGGGGGAGATCTCGCCCGAGCTTGGGACGGACGGGGAGGCCCCGGTAGCCTGACCGGCACCTTTCAAGTGCCAAACGTTCGAGGGGGAGCTCCACATGACCATCAAGCGCGTCGGGATCGTCGGATCGGGGACCATG
>DASYLG010000579.1:0-8126 GCA_036009685.1 Iamia sp.
AGAACCGCTCGGCCGATCCGAACACGGCGTCGCCGGCGACCGGCAGGCTCGTGACCCGGGTCAGCACCGGGCCCACCACCCGCTGGAGGCGACGGCTCGTCGGGAAGACCCGCTCCATGTACCAGCGCAGGACGTCGGGCAGCGACAGCAGGCGGATGGTCTCGGCCGTCGGGGCGCAGTCGACGACGATGACGTCCCACTCGCCGCTCTCGGCGTAGGCCTTGATGTCGACCAGGCCGAAGACCTCCTCCAGGCCGGGCAGGAGGGCCAGCTCCTCGGCCTCGACGCCGTCGACGCCGGCCCACTCGAACACGTCGACCAGCCAGCCCTGGATGTCGCCCCAGGCCTCCTCCATCCGCTCCCGGGCGTCGAGCTGCTGGCCCCACAGGTTCTCGACCACGGGCGTCGGCCGGCTGCCCAGCTCGACGTCGAGCGAGTCGGCCAGCGAGTGGGCCGGATCGGTGGAGAGGACGATGGTGCGGGCCCCGGCGTCGGCGCAGCGCACCGCGGTGGCGGCCGCGACGGTGGTCTTTCCCACACCGCCCTTGCCGGTGAACAGGAGGGTCCGGCCGGTCTTCTTCACCCCTCGGGCTCCGGGCGGCCCTCCACCCGCGCCTTGAGCGCCGGCAGCGCCGTGTGGGTGATCTTGTGGGCGGTGCGGCGCTTGACGAAGCCGGGCACCGGGATGATCAGCTCGACCTCGAGCTCGTAGGCCACGTCGGTGGTGCCGTCGCCGTTGTCGACCAGCTCGTAGTGACCGTCGAGCTTCCGGGTGACGTCGCCCTGGGTCTGCCGCCAGGCCAGCCGGCCGGGGACGGAGTGGTCGTAGTCGAGCGTGTACTGCGTGCTGTAGCCGAAGCCGGCCGCCCGGAAGCGGGCCTGGGTGACCCGCCCCTCGGCGTCGCGGGCCAGCACGGTGGCCTCCTTGAGGTCACGCGCCCAGTCGGGGTAGCTCTCGATGGCGTGGAGCACGGTGAGCACGTCCCCGATGGGGGCCGTGATGGTGGTGTGCTCCCGGACCGAATCACCCATGGCCGGGGGCCTCCCTTGGGTCGTCGAGGGTCTCGTCCTGACCAGAGTCTGGCCCATCGGCGTCGCCGGGCCGGCGGCGGGGCGGGAAGGTGCCGTGACGGGCGCCCCAGAGGCCGGCCAGGCCCAGCGCCCACACGGGGGCCAGCACGGCGAAGGCGGTGAAGGGCCGGACGAAGGCCACGCCCAACGGCACGACGGTCTGGACCGCGACCGAGGCCATCATCGCCAGCTGGACCCGGCGGGGGGCGCAGCCCTCGAGGAAGAAGAGGCCGCCCACGCCGATCTCCTCGGTCCGGCTGCGCTCGACGGCGATGGCGAAGGCCCACAGGAAGGCGACGCTGCCCAGCGCCAGCAGCACCAGGGCGGGGGCGGCCGACAGGGCGTAGTGGTCGCGATCGCCGGTGACGGCGTTCACCACCGAGGTGGCACCCGTGATGGCCGTCCCCGCCCACGACAGCCGGATCAGCGTCCGCCCGGGCGTCGCCGCGCTCGTCGGCTCGGCCGCCTCTGGCACGGCCTCCGGCGTGCTCATGCCGACCTCTCCCCCGGCACGGGGGCAGTGCCGAGACGGGGGAGGCGGATGCGGCCGCGGGGGTCGACCTCGGTGACCGACGCGCTGGGGACGCCGGCGGGGCTCAGGTCGCCACCGTGGACCACGACGGGCGGGCCGACCTCGACCGTCCGCCCCGGCAGGGGCCGGCCCCACGGCTCGGCCGGCGCCGGACGGGCGCGGGGCCCGGAGGCGACGGGGGCGGGCACGCCGGGCTCGACCCACGTCGTCACCACGGGCAGGCCGGCGGCGGCCAGGTCGCGACCGGTGGCCACGTCGAGCGGGCCGAGGCACACCCCGAGCGCCAGGGCGTCGAGCCCGGCGGCGGACCGGACCCGGACGCCGGCCCGGCGCTCGGCCACCCCCCGCCCGATGCGCTCGGCCCGGCTGGCGACCTCGCCGGCCACCAGGACCCGGCCCCGGCGCAGCAGCGTCGTGCCGGCGCGGGTGCGAGCGGCCTCGGCCCGGACGGCGTCGGCCAGCACCGTCCACGACGCGGCGTCGCCGACGACGACGTCGGGTCGGGCCTGCCGCGCCATCGCCACCAGGTCGTCCCCGGCGGCCAGGGCGGCGCCGGCGGCGGCGGGCCACCACCGCCCGACCAGGGCGGCGGCGACCGTCTCCCGTCCCGACGGGGCGACGAGGACGGTCTGGGGCCCGTCGGGGACGGCCGGGCCGATCCACGAGGCCACGCTCCGGAGCGCCCACACCGCCTGGGCGTGGGTGACGACCAGGCCGTCGCCCAGCACGGCCACGTCGCCCGGCTCGATGGCGGCCACGCGCTCCTCGTGGGCCGCCGGGCGGTGGTGGTCGAACTCGGCGCCGGCGGCCCGCACGGCGGCCAGGGGCCGGTCGGCGCCGAGGCCCCGCAGGACGGTGGCGTCGAGCTCCAGGTCGGGGCCGACCTCGTCGTCCACGGCCAGGGCGGCCCCCGATGCCAGGACGGCGAGCTCGGCGGCGATCAGGGCCTCGGGCCGAGCCCCGGCCGCCGGTCGGATCCGCACCGCGCTCCCCGGCCGCACCCCCACCTCGACCAGGCCGAGGGCCAGCGTGCGGGCCTCGTCGGCGACGACCGACCAGCGCCGCCCGGCGGGCCCCGAGGCCCGGTGCCCGTGGGCGCGCAGCCCGCTGACCAGGGCGGCGGCGAGAGTGGGGGCGGTCAGCACGCCGTCGATCCTGCCCGCCGCCCCCGCCCCCGTCGAGTCCGCCGGCCCGCTCCCCCCGTCGAGCCTTCTCACTCGAACCTTGTGCGAGTGTCGCCGCAGAACGGGCACAGTCGCACAAGGTTCGACCCTCCGGGGGCCGGACCGAGGTCAGACCCGGGGGCGGACCTCGTCCAACGCCGTCCGGAGGGTGGCGGCCAGGCCGTCGTAGGAGAAGTCGGCCACCGCCCGATCCCGGGCTGCCCGCCCGGCCTCGGCCCGCCCGGCCGGGTCGTCCAGGTAGGCCTCGAGGCCTCGGGCCACGGCCCCGACATCGGTGGGATCGGTGACGATCCGGCCCGTGACCCCGTCGGCCACGGCCTCGGCCGCGCCCCCGCTGGCCCCGGCGACCTGCGGCACCCCGCACGCCGCCGCCTCCAGGAACACGATGCCGAAGCCCTCCTGCTCCAGCCCGGCCCACCGGTCCCGGCAGACCATGGCGAAGACGTCGGCGGCGCCGAGCAGCCGGGGCTTGTCGTCCTCGGCGATGCGGCCGACCAGCCGGGCCGGCGCGCCGGTGCGCTCGATCCGGCGGCGCAGCCGGGCCTCGTCCCGCCCGGCCCCGGCGATCAGCACCCGGAGGCGGGGACGGCCGGGGCGGAGCCGGGCGGCGGCGTCGATCAGGACGTCCATCCCCTTGCGGGGCACCAGGCGGCTGATCGACACGACCAGCTCGTCGTCGTCGGCCACGCCGAAGTCGGCCCGGGCCGCGGCCCGCTCCTCGGCCTCCAGGGGACCGAAGCGCTCGGTGTCGACCCCGGGCGGCACGACCACGACCGGCAGGCCCCGCCGCGCCGCCCGCTCGCCCTCGTCGGCCGGGTAGCCGCCGGCGGCGACCACCAGCTCGGCGCCGACCAGCACCTTCGCCAGCGCCGGGCGGGCCAGGCCGGTGCGCCCCGGCACGGTGACCTCGGCCCCGTGGAGCACCACGCCGTAGGGCCGATCGAGCCGCGGTCCGATGTGGCCGAGGGGCAGGGCCGGGTCGAGCAGCACCAGGTCGGCGGCGACCTCGTCGGCCAGGCCGCGCACCTGCGTCACCAGGCCCGGCGTCGGCAGGAGGACCCGCGCCGAGGACCGCACGATGCGGAACGGCTGCTCGGCGTCCCATCGCTCGGCCCCGGGGTGCGGCGTGGTGAGGACCGTGACCTCGTCGGCGGGCAGGCGCCGCCACAGCTCCCACAGGTACTGCTGGATCCCGCCGTCCTTGGGTGGGAAGTCGTTGGTGACCAGCAGGTGCCTCACGCGCCGCCCTCGTCGCCGCTCGCGCCGACCGGTCGCCGCGGGGGCGGGTCGGCGATCAGCTCGGCGGCGAGATCGGGGCCGATGACGGCGGGGTCGAGGTCCACCAGGAGATCGTGGCGGCCCAGACGGCGCGCCGCCCAGGCGGCGTGGGCGGCGAGGAGGTCGTCGGGTCCGGTCAGCTCGACCCGCAGGGCGGCGATCACGGCCGGATCGTCGGGGTCGCCGACGTTCCCGAGCGCCACCACCGCGTTGCGGCGGATCCAGCGGGGGTCGCGCCCGGCGATGTACCACCGGCCGTGCCGGTCGAGCAGCTCGTCGTCGGAGGCGGCCAGCAGGTCGATCAGGTCGACCCATGGCCGGTCGGCCCGCTCGTCGTGGGCCCGGGCCTGGTCGTCGACCACCGCCTCGCCCCGCCGATGGCGCCGCAGCTCGACCCGGTTCGGGGGGCAGACGTCCTGACACTCGTCGCAGCCGTAGATGCGGTCGCCGAGGGCGGCCCGGAGGGGGCGGGGCATGGGCCCCGGCGCCTGGACGATCCAGGCGAGACAGCGGCGGGCGTCGACCACGCCGGGGGCGACGATGGCGCCGGTCGGGCAGCCGTCGAGGCACCGCGTGCACGGCCCGCAGCCGTCGGCGACGGGGGTCTCGGCAGTCGGCGCCAGCGGGGCGTCGGTGACCACGGCGCCGAGGACGAACCAGCTGCCGGCCCCGGGCAGGAGGAGGAGGCTGCTCTTGCCGTACCAGCCCAGCCCGGCCCGGTGGGCCACGGCCCGGTCGACGAGGTGGTTCTGGTCGGCCACCACCAGGGCCCGCCAGCCGTCGGCCCGCAGGACCTCGGCCACCGCCTCCAGGCCCACCTCCAGCTCGGCGTAGTGGTCGCCCCAGGCGTAGCGGGCGACCCTCCCCTGGGGTCGCCCGCCCGGTGGCGGGGTCAGGTCGCCGCCGCCGTAGGCCCGCGCCCCGGCGACGAGCGCCCGGGCCGACGGGAGCAGGGCCCGCGGGTCGGTCGACCGGGCCGGGTTCCGGTAGGTGAACGCCATCCCGCCGTGGAGCCCGGCCCGGCGGCGCTCCTCCAGGTGGACCCGGGTGTCGATGAACGGGTCGGCGGTGGCGATGCCGACGGCGTCGAGCCCCCCGGCCCGGCCGGCATCGAGGGCCCGCCGGGCCAGGTCGGCGACGGGCGCCCGCCGGAGCGGGTCGTCGACGGCGGGCGGCACGGTCACCCCTCCATCGTGGCGGCGCCACCCCCCGCTGTCACACCGACGCCCCTGCCGTTCTGATCAGCCCGCGTCGCACCGGCGCGACCCTCGGTCCTCGGAACGGCGACCGGCTTGAGTGTCACACCCCCTCTGCATGATGGGGCCGTCCCACCCGACGACGCCCCTCCCGGAGGCCGCCGTGACCACCGCTCCGCTCCGCATCAGCTGCGCCGACTGCTCGCTCGAGCACACCGCCGCGTGCGACGACTGCGTCGTCACCTTCATCCTCCGCCGCCAGCCCGACGATGCCGTGGTCGTCGATGTCGAGGAGCTGCGGGCCATCAAGGCCCTCGGCGCCGGCGGCCTCGTCCCCCGCCTCCGGCACACCGGCTGATGCGCCGCCAGCCCGCCCCCGCCGGAGGGGTACCGTCGCCCGGTGCCGACACCCCACATCAACGCCGCCGAAGGCGACTTCGCCCCCGTGTGCCTGATGCCGGGCGACCCCCGCCGGGCCCGCCACATCGCCGAGACGTTCCTCACCGACGCCCGTCTGGTCACCGACGTGCGGAGCATGGAGGGCTTCACCGGCACCTACGAGGGCCGGCCCGTCTCCGTGATGGCGCACGGCATGGGCGTGCCCTCCTGCTCGATCTACGCCACCGAGCTGGTGCAGCACTACGGCGTGCGCTCGCTCATCCGGGTCGGCTCGTGCGGCTCCCTCCGTCACGACCTGCCCGTCCGCAGCGTGGTCGTCGCCCTGGGCGCCTCCACCGACTCGGCCGTCAACCGCACCCGGTTCCGGGGCTACGACCTCGCCGCCGTGGCCGACTTCGGGCTGGCCCGGGCGGCCGTCGACACGGCCGTGGCCCTCGACGTCCCGGTTCGCGTGGGCAACGTCTTCAGCTCGGATCTCTTCTACTCCCCCGACCCCGCCATCAACGACGTGGCCGCCGGGCTCGGGATCCTGGCCGTCGAGATGGAGGCGGCCGGCCTCTACGGCGTGGCCGCCGAGACAGGGGCCCGCGCCCTGACCCTCCTGACGGTGTCCGACCACATCCTCACCGGCGAGCACCTGAGCCCCGAGGACCGCCAGCTCACCTTTGACGACATGGTCCGCGTCGCCCTGGGCACCGCCCTGGCCGAGCCGGTCTGACCGTCCGTCCCGTCACGGGGCGGACCGAGCGGACGGGGTTCAGTCGCCGACGACGACCCGGCTGCGCCGGCCTCGCTTGTCGGCGTACATCTCCTCGTCGGCCCGGTGGAGCACGTCGCGGGGAGCATCCCCGGGCTGAGCCACGCCGACCCCGACGCTCGCCGTCACACCCGCCACCCGGGCCCGACCCACCGCCGCCACCACGCCACGGACCTGGTCGGCCAGGACCTCGGCCGCCAGCTCGGCCGCCACCACCACGAACTCGTCACCGCCGATCCGCCCGACCACGGAGTCGGGCATGGCCTTCACCAGGGCGTGGGCCACGGCCTGGAGGAGCCGATCGCCCTCGGCGTGACCACCGACGTCGTTGACGCCCTTGAACCCGTCGAGATCGAGGTAGGCCACCGCGGTCGGGACGCCGGCGTCGAGGCGATCGCGCAGCAGGTCGAGGATCGACGAGCGGTTGCGCACGCCGGTCAGCCCGTCGTGGTTGGCCCGCCGCTCCAGGTCGGCCTCGGCCGCCTGCCGGGCGGTCACGTCCTCCATCGTCACCACGACGACGCTCACCTCGGGCTCGCCGACCGACATCAGCCGGCACTCGACGATCTCGTCGCGGCCCTCCAACCGGACGGTGCACGTCTCGCGGCCGCTCACCGTCGTGACCCGGGCCACGGCCGAGCCCAGCCGCTCGCGATCGGCGGCGTCGACCAGGTCGACGATGCCATCGCGCTTCAGCTCCTCGGGCTCGCGCCGGAGCATCCCGCAGGCGGCGCCGTTCACGTAGACCGGACGGCCGGCCCCGTCGAGCACGACGACGCCGTTGGGCAGCAGCTCGGCGAGGACCTCGGCGGCGAGACGGTGCTCGAGACCGGGGACCGACGGGGCGCGCTCCTGGACGACCTCGCGGGTGCGCACGACCATGCCGTCGACGATGGGGTCGCCGAACCGGTTGATGGCGGTGATCTCGTAGCGGCCGTAGGTGCCGTCGCCCCGCCGCATCCGCACCACCATCGAGGCCTCCCACCCGGCCTCCATCTCGAAGGCCTCGGCGCCGAGGTCGAGGATCAGGAGGGCGTCGTCGGGGTGCATGTCCTCGAGCGTGTGGAGACCGAGACCCAGGCCCCGCCCGATCAGCCCACCGGGGGGCGCCAGGTTGGCCTTCACGTTCCACTCCGCGTCGAGCACCATGAGCGACTCGGCCAGGTGCGGCAGCAGGGCCTCGAGCAGCGCGGGGTCGACACCGGTCCCGGCGATGCCGGGCGCAGGCATGTCGGTGTGCCGGTCGTCGTCCAACTGTCGTCCACCCATCGTCCCAGCCCATCGGCGTGATCCACCACGCTGTGAGCCTGTTGGTGGACGGTAGCGCCGTCCCCGCCGACGGGCAGGGACGGTGGTGGGGGCGGCCGGGCTCGAACCGACGACCTTCCGGGTGTAAGCCGGACGCTCTCTCCAGCTGAGCTACGCCCCCTCGACGGACCGCAGCGGTCCCGGGCCCGTGCACGCTAGGAGACGGGGCCCGCCCCTGTCGCCGCCGATGGCCGCGCCCCTTGGGGTCAGCCGGCCTGCGACACGCCCCGGGTGGGCTCGCCGTCGCCGCCGGACCGGAGCCGGGCCAGGGCCACGAAGGCGCCGGCCGTCTCGTGCTGGAGCTCGGGCAGGTCGCGGGGCGGGAACCACTCGACGGTGTCGATCTCGGGGCTGCGGGGGGCGGCGTCGGCCCAGTCGACGCCGGGGGCGACCCGGGCCCG
>DASYLG010000580.1:0-4331 GCA_036009685.1 Iamia sp.
GGCCGAGAACGTCCTCCTCGCCGGCGAGCAGCTCCGGCGTCAGGGCGGCGCCGACCGCACGCCCCGGGTCCCGGGCGCCGAGGTGGGCTGCACCGCGGTCGAGGAGACCGCCCGCCTGCTCGAGCACCTCGGGCTGGGCGACCTGGCCGGCATCCGGGCCGAGGAGCTGCCCACCGGCACGGCCCGGATGGTCGAGCTGGCGCGGGCCCTGGCCACCCGGCCCCGGCTGCTGCTGCTCGACGAGCCGGCGTCGGGTCTCGACGAGGCCGAGACCGAGCACTTCGCCGCCGTGCTGGAGGAGCTGGCCACGCACGGCCTCGGCATCCTCCTCGTCGAGCACGACGTGCCGCTGGTGATGCGGCTGGTGTCGGACGTCTACGTCCTCGACCTGGGCAGCGTGCTGGCCCACGGGACGCCGGCCGAGGTGCAGAGCGACCCGCGGGTGATCGAGGCCTACCTCGGCGCCGCCCCCGTCGGAGAGGTCGCTGGATGACGCCCGATCTGTCCAAGTCGGGGGGGCCCGACATCGACATCTCCTCGTTGCTGTCCGACGACGACGTCGTGGCGTCGGTGGCGGGCGCGCCGCCGGCCCTCGAGCTGCGCGGCGTGAAGGCGGCCTACGGGAAGATCGAGGTCCTCCACGGGGTCGACCTGGTCGTGCCGGCCGGGAAGGTCGTGGCCCTGCTCGGCCCCAACGGCGCCGGCAAGACCACGACCCTCTGCGTCGCCAGCGGCCAGATGTGTCCCACCGCCGGCGAGGTCCACGTCGCCGGCCGGCGGGTCACCGGCGCCGCCCCCTCGGCCCTCGCCGCCATCGGCGTCTGCACCGTGCCCGAGGGCCGGGGCGTCTTCCGGTCGCTGACCGTGCGGGAGAACCTGCGGATGGCGACCTACCGGGGCGTCAAGCTGTCCGACGTCGAGGACAAGGCCTACGGCATCTTCCCCCGGCTGGGCGCCCGCCGCGACCAGCTGGCCGGCACCATGTCCGGGGGCGAGCAGCAGATGCTCTCGCTGGCCCGGGCCCTGGTGACCGACCCCGCCGTCCTGCTGCTCGACGAGCTCTCGATGGGCCTGGCCCCGATCATCGTCGACGAGCTGTACCAGCAGGTGCAGCGCATCACCCGCCACGGCGTGTCGGTGCTGGTGGTCGAGCAGTTCGCCCGCACCGTCCTCGGCGTGGCCGACGTGGCGGCCATCATGGCCCACGGCCGCATCACGTCCGTGGGCGATCCCTCCACCATCGAGTCCGAGCTGTCCGCCGCCTACCTGGGAGCCTCCTCATGACCGATCCGACGACCTCCGGCGGGCCCGCCGGCCTCGCCGACCGGGTCAACCAGATCCACGTCCCCGAGCCCAACGCCGACCGCGAGCGCATGATGCTCATCGGCGGCGGGGTCCTGGTGGGCCTGGGCATCATCGCCGTGCTCGTGGGCTACGTCGGCGCCTCGGGGACCTCGAACGTCTACGAGCAGGTGCCCTACGCCCTGTCCGGCGGCGTGCTGGGCCTGGCCCTGATCATCATCGGCTGCGCCCTCGTCATCCGGTTCTCGCTGGCCCGGCTGTTCCGGTTCTGGCTGGCCCGGATCGTGCACGAGCACCAGGTCCAGACCGACCGCACCGTCGATGCCCTGGGCCGCATCGAGACGCTCCTTGCCGGTGGGTCCGTCCCCGCCGCGCCCCCGGCCGCTCCGGCCGTCGACGTGACCGCCTCGTCCGACGGCTCGGAGTCCGGGGACGCCCACCGCGTCCGGCGCGAGCCCCTCCGCGCCGAGCCCCTGGAGAAGTAGAACCTGTTCTACTTCTCGGCCTAGGGTCTGGATCATGACCGAGGGCTCTCCCGACCTGCTCGTCGAGCGTGACGGCCACGTGCTGACCGTCACCATGAACCGGCCCGAGGCGCGCAACGCCTTCAGCCCCGACATGCTCGTGCGCGCCGCCGACGCCTGGAAGCTGCTGGACGAGGACGACGAGCTGCGGGTCGGGATCCTCACCGGCGCGGGCGGGACGTTCTGCTCGGGCATGGACCTCAAGGCCCTGGCCTCCGGCATGCCCGACGACGTCCAGGCCCGCTGGAGCGAGGACCCGGACATGCACTGGAAGGCGCTGCTGCGGCACTTCCGCCCGTCCAAGCCGATCATCTCCGCCGTCGAGGGCTACTGCGTCGCCGGTGGCACCGAGATCCTCCAGGCCACCGAGATCCGGGTGGCCGGCGACACCGCCGAGTTCGCCATCGCCGAGGTCCAGCGGGGGCTGTTCCCGCTGGGCGGGTCGACCGTCCGCCTCCAGCGCCAGATCGCCTTCACCAACGCCGCCGACCTGCTCCTGACCGGCCGCCGCATCCGCGCCGAGGAGGCCAAGGCCATCGGCCTCATCGGTCACGTGGTCCCCGCCGGCTCCGCCTTGGAGAAGGCTCGGGAGCTGGCCGACCTGGTTGCGTCCAACGGCCCGCTGGCGGTCAAGGCCGTGCTCCGGTCGATGCGGGAGACGGCCGGAATGACCGAGGCCGACGGCCTGGCCCACGAGATGACCATCGGCGAGCCCATCATCTTCGCCACCAAGGACGCCAAGGAGGGCCCGAGGGCCTTCGCCGAGAAGCGCCCTCCAGTGTTCACTGGGGAATGATCGTCGCTTAGGGTCGCCGCGGTGGAGGTGGCGACCGACGATGCCGTGCTCGCCGAGGCCCGGCGGGCGTTGGTGCGGATGCTGCAGGACGCGCACGCGGGGGAGCTGGCGGCGGCCTTCGCCTACCGGGCCCACTCCCGGTCGCTGCGGCGGCGTCACCCCGACCAGGCCCACGCCATCCAGGTGATCGAGGCGGCCGAGTGGCACCACCGCAACCGGGTGGCCGAGATGCTGGAGGAGCTGGGCGAGCAGCCCCGGAGGCCCCGTGAGCTGCTCATGGGGACGATCGGCACCGTCTTCGGCTCGCTCTGCTGGGTCTCGGGCTGGTTCGGGCCGATGTACGCCGCCGGGCGCCTCGAGGCCATGAACGTGGGCCAGTACGACACCGCCGCCGGCGACGCCACCACCCTCGGCCTGCCCACCATGGTCGTCGACCTCGAGGCGATGCGCGTCGAGGAGCAGCGTCACGAGGACTACTTCGCCGGCCACGTCCGCGGCCACCCTCTCCTCCCGATCGCCGCCTTCTTCCTCAGCTGGTCCCCGACGCCGTAGCGGTCAAGGGCGGAAGCAGCAGAAGACGTTGCCGTCGGGGTCGTGCATGATCGTCCAGTGGATGTCGCCGTCCTCGGCGCGGACGACGGTGGCGCCGGCGGCGACGAGGGTGTCGACGTCGCCGTCCAGGTCCCAGTGCACCCGGTTCTCGCCGACCCGCTCGTCGTCGACCGGCACGAACTTCCAGATCAGGTCGCCGAAGCCGGGGACGCCGTGGAGGTAGCGGGGCGTCCCATCGGGCCCGGCGCCGACGGTGGCGCCGGTGCGCTGGGCCCACCAGGCGGCGATGTCGGTGGGCCGGTCGCTGTCGGTGCACCAGGCGAACACCGTGGCCGGGGGACCGTCGGGGTCGCCGCCCGGGAAGGCGCACATCTCGTGGCCCTCGGGGTCCGAGAGGACCGTGAAGCTCTCCTGCTCGGAGTGCACCGTCGCCCCCAGGGCCAGCAGGCGGTCGACCTCGGGGACGTGGAGGTCCGGGTGGACCCGGTCCTTCACCACCTTGTCGTGGTCGACCTGGTTGATCCAGAGCACGGGCTGGGCGCCCCGCCACACGCCGACCACGCCCGGCCGGGTGTGCACCCGCCACTCGAGCCCCAGCGCCTCGCCCCAGAACCGCCCCACCCGTTCCGGGTCCCGAGCCTCCAGACACATGTCCTTCATCCGCACCGTCACGCCGTGGACCGTAGGGGAACTGTCCCCACGCCCTTCAGGTGTGGCACCGCGAGGGGCGGTGCGACACTAGGATTGGGACATGCCAACGGTGCGCCCCCGCCACTCGATCACCGAGACCGATGAGGTCCGGGCCGCCCTCGATCGCGCCGCCCGGCGCTGGCCCGAGGAGAGCGCCCGGCCCAGCCGGTTGCTCCTCCGGCTCATCGAGTCCGGCCAGCACGCCCTCGACCGGGAAGAGGCCGAGGCGCGCGAGAGACGTCGCAAGGCGGTCCGGGAGACGGCCGGGATGCTGACTGGTGTCTACCCCCCGGGGTACCTCGAGGAGCTGCGCAACGAGTGGCCGTAGTGATCATCCTCGATGCGAGCGTCCTGATCGCCCACGCCGACGAGGGCGACCCCCACCACCGACGAGCCGTCGAGGTGCTCGACGACACCTCCGAGGAGCTCGGTGCGAGTCCTCTGACGTTGGCCGAGGTGCTCGTGCG
>DASYLG010000581.1:0-1966 GCA_036009685.1 Iamia sp.
CCCGGCCTCGACGGCCACTCCAACGGGGCCGAGGTCATCGCCGTGTCTGCCCGCCACGTCGGCTTCGACGTCGTCTACTCCGGCATCCGCCTCAGCCCCGAGGACATCGTCACCTCGGCGGTCGAGGAGGGCGTCGACCTCATCGGCGCCTCGGTCCTCTCGGGCAGCCACGTCGAGCTGGCCCAGCAGATCACCGACGGCCTGGCCAAGCACGATGCCGGCCACATCCACCTCGTGGTCGGCGGCATCATCCCCAGCGGCGATGTCGCCAAGCTCGAGGCCGCGGGCGTGGCCCGCGTCTACACCCCGAGCGACTACGAGATCATCGACATCATGGAGTCGATCACCGACGTCATCGAGTCCTCCGAGGTCTGACCGCACCGGCCCCCACCGGCCGCAGACGACACCCGACGGGGATGTCCGTCATGACTCAATGACATGGATGAAGGTGCCCCCCCGGGGGACGACCCAGACCTCGAGGGTCCGAGAGACCTCGAAGGTCCCGATGGCCTCGAAGCCGACGAGGCCGACGAGGCGCGTCCGCCGCAACCGGCCGCCGGATCGGCCGGGCCCGGACGGGCGAAGGCGGCCGTCGGGCGGGTGGTCGATTGGGTCCACGAGCACCGCAACGAGATCCTGGGCTTCTCCGCTCTGGCCCTGGGCGTCTGGTACCCGCACCGCCATGCGCCGGCCATTCGGGTCGGCGCCGCCCTGCTCGCGCTCTGGGTCGTCGTGGGGTTGGCCGTCGCCGCCACCCGCTGGTCGCGCAGCATCCCGGCGAGCTGGTGCTGGCGGCTGGGCTTCGGCGTCGGGGGGTCGGCGCTCGCCGCCATCGTCGTCCACGAGCTGGGCGCCCACCAGGGCCGGGCCGTCTGGGCGGTCATCTCGACGGTCTGCTTCGTCCCGCTCGTCCTGGCCCTGGTGGGTGGCCACCTGGCCGGCATCGCCGCGGGCGCGGTCTCGACCGGGGCGACGGTCGCCCTCGCCGTCGGGCTGGTCCTCGGCGCCGAGGGCGCGGTGTGGCTGGGTGCCGCCCTGCAGGGTGACGTCGACGGGACCCGTCGGGTCGTCCCCGAGGTGGTGGTCGTCGAGCCGTCCGATCCACCCGTCGTCGTCATCCTGGACCCGCCCGCCACGGCCCCGACGACCGTTCCGCCGACGGCTCCGCCGCCGGCCGAGCCGGCCGAGCCGATCTCGGGCCCGACGCGGCTCACCGGCTGAGCCCACCGGCCAGGGCGAGGCCCATCGCCGCGGCGGTGAGGCCGAGGGCGATCGAGAGGGCGAGGTGGGCCAGGGCGGGGCGGGGCTCGCGCTGCTCGATCCGGGTGCCGGCGTCGTGGGCGAAGGTCGACCAGGTGGTGAGGGCGCCGCAGAAGCCGGTGCCGAACACGACCAGTGGGGCGTGGCTCGGGTCGCCGCCGGCGAGCAGCCCGAGGACGAAGCTGCCGGCGACGTTGACGACGAGGATCCCGTACCGCGCCTCACGGGCGGCGGTGGCGACGAGGTGACGGAGCACGGCGCCCAGGGCGGCGGCCAGGACGAAGGCGGCGACGGTCATCGCCTCGTCCCCACCCGCTCACCGAGGATCGCCAGGCCGATGCCGCCGACGAGGCTCAGGGCCACGACGGCGAAGGCCACGGCGGGCCGATCGGCGGCGAGGCCCCGGTCGGTCTCGACCATCAGGGTCGAGAAGGTGGTGAACCCGCCCAGCACGCCGGTGCCCAGCCCCAGCCGCACCAACGTGTCCGGTTCGGCCCGCGCCGCCAGCAATCCGAGCAGGAAGCAGCCGGTGAGGTTGACCGCCAAGGTCCCCCACCCGACCCCGCCGACGGCCGTCGGCCACGTCGCCGTGACCCCCCATCGGGCCAGCGCGCCGACCGCCCCGCCGGCCGCGACCACTCCCAGTGCGGCGGGCCGGGTGTCCACGCCCCGACCCTACGGCGCACCTCCGGCCCACCTCCCGAAC
>DASYLG010000582.1:0-3180 GCA_036009685.1 Iamia sp.
GACGGTCTCAAGGTCCTCTGAGGGACGGAAGGAGCAACGACATGGCACTCTCCAAGATCTGGGTCCACGTCGAGGTGAACGAGGGCAAGGTCGCCCCGATCACCCTCGAGATCCTCGCCAAGGCCCGTGAGCTGGCCGACACCGTCGAGGCCTTCGTCGGCGGTTCCGCCGACGGCCTGGCCGAGACCCTCGGCGCCCACGGCGCCACCAAGGTGCTCGCCACCGGCGACCTCGGCGGCGGCCTCCAGGGCGTCCACGTGGCCTCGGCCCTCGCCGCCGCCATCGAGGGCGACGCCCCCGACGCCATCTTCTTCGGCACCACCTACGACGGCCGCGACATCGCCGCCCGCCTGTCGGTGAAGCTCGACAAGCCGGTGATCTCCAACAACACCGAGGTCGAGCTGGACGGCGACGTGCTCGCCGTGTCCACGCCGATCTTCGGTGGCACGCAGATCGTCAAGACCAAGTTCGCCGCCGGCAGCCCGGCCATCGCCCTCTTCCGCCCGAAGTCGTTCGTGGCCGAGGAGACCGGTGGCGGTGCCGCCGAGGTGGCCGAGCTGGCGGCCGGCGACACCGGCACCGCCGGTGCGGCCAAGGTCCTCGATCGCCACGTCGAGGAGACCTCGGGTCCCAAGCTCGACGAGGCCGCGGTCGTCGTGGCCGGCGGTCGTGGCCTGGGCGAGTCGGACAAGTTCGACATGATCGAGCAGCTGGCCAAGCTGCTGAAGGGCGCGCCCGGGGCCTCCCGGGCGATCGTCGACGCCGGCTGGGTCCCGTACGCCTACCAGGTGGGCCAGACCGGCAAGGTCGTGAAGCCGACGGTCTACATCGCCGCCGGCATCTCCGGTGCCACCCAGCACATGGTGGGGATGAAGGGCTCGAAGAACATCATCGCCATCAACAAGGACGAGGAGGCCCCCATCTTCGGGATCGCCGACCTCGGCATCGTGGGCGACGTCCACAAGGTGCTGCCCAAGCTCATCGAGGCCCTCCAGGCCCGCTGAGCCCGCCGTTCCCCCGTGATGCGGCCCCGGGCGACCTGCCCGGGGCCGCTCCGCGCCTGGCTCCCACCTCCCCCGATCGGTTGACCTCCTCCCCCGTGCCGTCCAAGAGCCCCCGTCTCCGTGGCCGTCGCGCCAAGCGCGAGCTGGCCGTGCGCCGCCAGCGCCTGGCCGCCGGTGAGCCCGTCGCCCTGCCCGGCAAGGCCCGGCGCACGACCTCCCGCGGCTGGGCGGCGTGGGTCGACGGTCGCCTCCGCCTGCCGTCGGACGAGGGCGGCGAGGCCACTTTCGTCGTCGACGACCCGACCGAGGTCGCCCTCGTCACCCGGCAGGGCCAGGCGCCGGTGCCCTTCGACCCCCCGTACGTGGTGAGCGTGCGGCCGGTCCGCTACAAGACCGAGGCCTTCCACGGCTCCGATGCCGAGATCATCGTCGTCACCGCCGAGCGCCGGGTGGTCGAGCTGGCCCTCCCGCCCGGCGACGTCGAGCCCGTCGCCCGCCGCCTGGCCCACCTCGGCTCGGAGCCCCCGGACGAGGACGACGACCCCATCCCCTGAACCGGTGATCAGATCGGGCGGGAACCCGCCGGATCTGATCGCCAGTTCGGTTCAAGGGGTGGGTGGCTCACCCTCCGGCGGGCGGAGGATGCCGCGGAGGATGGAGGCGACGAGGTCGGCCTCGATGGCGTCGGTGTCGGGCCAGGGCAGGCCCGGCTTGGCGACCTGGAGCGACGCCAGGCCGTGGACGGTCGACCAGGTCAGGATGCCGACGTGGAGGGCACCCCGTGCCGCGATCTCGGGCCGGACCCGGCCGCTGGCGACGAGCGCCTCGGAGATGCGCAGCAGCAGGGCGAAGCTCGACCCGTCGGACACCATCTCCTCGGCGTAGGCCTGGGCCGAGAGCTCGAACCGGGCCATGAACATGATCCGGTAGTGCTCGGGGAACTCCTTGGCGTAGCGCAGGTAGGCCCCGGCCAGCGTGGCCATCTGCGCCTCGGGCTCGTCGTCGGCGTCGAAGGCCTCGTCGAGGGCGGCGGCGAAGTGGCCGAGGCTGTGCCGGCACACCTCCAGCAGGAGCATGTCCTTGTCGGCGAAGTGCCGGTAGATCGACGGCGGGGAGACGCCGACGGCCTCGGCCACGGCCCGGATGGAGACGGCATCCTCCGACGCCGTCTCGACCAGCAGGGCCTCGGCCGCGGCCAGGATCTCCTCCCGCAACCGCTCGCCCTCGCCCCGCCGCGAGCGGGGGCGGACGGTCGTCGATCCTCTCCTCATCAGGCTCCTACGCCGACCGGCTCCTCGGTGCGAGAGCCGTCGGTCACGTCCACGCTAGGCCCGGACGGGCCGTGGCCCCGATCGTCGTCGTCGAGGTCGACCGACTCGGAGATCCCGACCCGGTCGTGGATCCAGCGCATCCACCGCGGCGCCCACCAGTTGGCCTCGCCGGCGAGCCGCATGAAGGCGGGCACCAGGGTGCCCCGGATGACGAAGGCGTCCATCAGCACGGCGAGCGTCAGGCCGATGCCGAACAGCTTGATGAAGCTCACGTGGCTGGTGGCGAAGGCCAGGAACACGACGCTGATGAGCAGGGCGGCGGCGGTGACGATGCGGCCGGTGCGCTCGAGCCCACGGGCGACCGAGGTGACGTTGTCGTGGCCGGCGTCGTGCTCCTCCTTGATCCGGGACAGCAGGAAGACCTCGTAGTCCATCGACAGGCCGAAGGCGATGCAGAACATGAGGATCGGCATGGTCGAGTCGATCGAGCCGGTCGGCGTGAAGTCGAGGAACCCCGACAGGTGCCCGTCCTGGAAGATCCACACCATGGCGCCGAAGGTGGCGGTGAGGCTCAGGAGGTTCAGCGCCAGGGCCTTGATCGGCACCAGCACGCTCCCGAACATCAGGAACAGGAGCACGAACGTGATCCCGGCGATGATGGCGAGGGCCAGCGGGAGACGGGAGAACATCGAGTCCTTGCCGTCGACCAGGGCGGCCGGCTCGCCCGCCACCAGGACGTCGAACGGGGCGTCGGCGCTGCGGATCTCGTCGACCAGCGCCTCGCCCTCGGGCGACACCGGCTCGATCGAGGGCACGACCGACAGCCAGGTGGCGTCGTCGCCGGCGAAGCGGTCGGTGAGCTCGGGGCCGACGGGGATGGCGGCGCCGTCGATGTAGACGCCCGT
>DASYLG010000583.1:0-1858 GCA_036009685.1 Iamia sp.
TGCGCCGGCTGCTGCCGGCCCTGCTGGTGATGCTCGTGGCGGTGGGCGTGGCCGCCCGCTGGCGCATCATCCCGGCCGCTCGGGGCGACCTGCGCGACGCCGGCCTGGCGACCCTCGGCTACGTCGCCAACTGGAACGCCCTCCGGGGCGGCGGGTACTGGGAGCAGACACTCACGCCGTCGTGGCTCGAGCACACGTGGAGCCTCGCCATCGAGGAGCAGTTCTACCTGGTGTGGCCGCTGATCGCGGTGGCCGTGCTGGTGGTGCGCCGGAGGGGCACGCGGGACCCGGCGCCCATCCGCTCGCGGGAGCGCCGGATCCGGCTGCTGGGCACCGCCGCCCTCGCCGGCGCCCTCCTGTCGGCCGGCGGGATGATCGTGGCGTCGCTGGCCGGGGCATCGGTCGAGCGGCTCTACCTGGGCACCGACACCCGGATCGCGGCCATCCTCCTCGGTGCGGCGGCGGCCTGCTTCCAGCGGGCGACGGGCTCGGTCGTGCCGGTGCGGGGAACGGCGCGCACCGTGCTCGCCGGCGGGGCGGTGGCGGCCCTCGCCCTCCTGGCCGGAGCGTGGGCCCTCCTCGACGGCACCGCGTCGCTGCTCTACCGGGGTGGCCTGCTGGCCTGCGGGCTGGCGGCCGTCGTCGTCATCGTCGACATCAGCACCCCCGGGCCGAGCCTCGTGGCACGCCTGCTCGCCCTCCGTCCGCTGCGGGCGCTGGGCACCATCAGCTACGGCCTGTACCTGTACCACTGGCCCATCTTCCGCCTGCTCGGCGAGGCCGATCTGGACCTGGGTCGGTGGGGGCTGACCGCGGCCCGGATCGGGCTCTCGCTGGCCGTCGCCGTGGCCAGCCACGACCTCGTCGAGCAGCCCATCCTCCGCCGCCGCTGGCGCTGGCCGGCGGTGCGGCTGGCGCCGGTGGGGATCGCGGCGGCCGTCCTGGCCCTGCTGTTCGGGTCGATCGGCGCGGTCGACGTCTCGATGGACGAGCAGGACGCCACCCGACCCGACCTCGGGGCCCGGTCGGCCGCCGAACGGGTCGTCGTCACCACCCCGGCGTCGGGCGAGGCCGCCGCGCCGGGCGTCGGCGTGCAGGAGCTGATCGACCCCGTCGTCCTGGTGGTCGGGGACTCGGTGGCCTTCTCCCTCGCCGAGAACGGCCTCGTCCACCAGGAGAAGGTCCTCGGGCTCACCACGGTCGACGGGGCCGTCATCGGGTGCTCGCTGATGCTGGAACCGGGATCCGAGCCCGCTCCCGGCATGGCTCCGGCCACCGACTGCTCCGAGGACTGGTCCGCGCTGGTGGCCGAGTACCAGCCCGACGTGGTGATGGCGCTGTTCGGGGCCCCCGTCGGGATGCGGCCCACGAGGGTCGACGGCCAGGAGGCCTGGCCCTGCACCGCCCGGTACGACGATCGTTGGCGTCAGCGCCTCGACGCGGCCGTCGAGGTGCTCTCCAGCACGGGCGCCACGGTCAACCTGGTCACGGGGCCGGCGACGAACCTCCCGGTCGAGCACATGGACGACGTCGAAGCGCGCCAGCGCTGCGCCAACGACGTCGTCGAGGAGGTGGCCGAGGACAGCCCCGTGGCCCAGGCCACCGACCTCGCCGAGTGGGTCTGCCCCGACGACGACTGCAAGATGAGCATCGACGGCGTGCGCCTCCGCGAGGACGGCCTGCACTTCGAGCACGGCGGCGCCCTGATCGCCTCCCGCTGGCTCGCCCCCCACCTCCGCCAGGTCGAGGTCGACCCGGCCGCCAGCTCCAGCGCCGTCATCGACGCCGGGTAGGTCGGGTCGGATCAGACGACGCCCACTGACGAACCGACCAGATCTCCCGCGGGAGCCTGGCCGCC
>DASYLG010000584.1:0-9713 GCA_036009685.1 Iamia sp.
GAGCAGCGCCTGGCCAGCCTCGAAGGCGGCGTCGCAGCTCTGCTGGTCGCGAGCGGCCAGGCGGCCGAGACGCTCGCCATCCTCAACCTGGCCGAGGCCGGCAGCCACATCGTCAGCTCGGCGGCTCTCTACGGCGGCACCTACAACCTCCTCCACTACACGCTGCCGAAGCTCGGCATCGAGACCACCTTCATCGACGATCCCGACGACCTCGATGCCTGGCGGGCCGCCGTCCGCCCGAACACCAAGGCCTTCTATGGCGAGAGCATCGGCAACCCGCGCAACGACTTCCTCGACATCCGGGGTGTCGCCGACGTGGCCCACGACATCGGCGTGCCGCTCATCGTCGACAACACCGTCGCCACGCCGTGGCTGATCCGGCCCTTCGAGCACGGTGCCGACATCGTCGTCCACTCGGCCACCAAGTTCATCGGCGGCCACGGCACCTCGATCGGCGGCATCATCGCCGACGCCGGCAGCTTCGACTTCGGCGCCCACACCGACCGCTTCCCGCAGTTCACCGAGCCCGATCCCAGCTACCACGGGCTCCAGTACTGGCCCGCCCTCGGTCCCGGCGCCTTCATCCTCAAGGCGCGGGTCCAGCTGCTGCGCGACATCGGCGCCGCCATCAGCCCCTTCAACTCGTTCCTGCTCCTCCAGGGGCTGGAGACGCTCAGCCTGCGGATGGAGCGCCACAACCAGAACGCGGCGGCCGTGGTCGAGCACCTCACCGGCCACCCGCAGGTCGAGGCGATCCAGTGGGCCGGCGTTCCCGGGTCGCGCTGGCACGACCGGGCCGAGGAGCTGACCGGCGGGAAGGGCTTCAGCTCGGTCCCCGCCTTCCTCATCGCCGGGGGCAAGGAGGCGGGCCAGCGCTTCGTCGAGGGGCTCACCCTCCACAGCCACGTGGCCAACATCGGCGACGTCCGCAGCCTGGCCATCCACCCGGCGTCGACCACCCACTCCCAGCTGACCGAGGTCGAGCAGACCTCCACCGGTGTCGCCCCCGGCCTGGTCCGCCTGTCGGTCGGCCTCGAGTCGATCGAGGACATCCTCGCCGATCTCGACGCCGGCTTCGCCGCCGCCCAGGCCTGAGAGGCTTGAGGCTCAGCCGGCGGCCAGCACCTGCGTGATGGCGCTGATCGACGGCGAGAAGAAGTAGCCGCCCCCTGTCGGGATCACGAACTGCGCAGTGGCGGTCACGGTGCAGCTCGTGGCCGTCGGGCTCAGCAGCGTCGCCGTGCGCACCCGGTCCTCGCCGGGCTGAGCGTTCTGGCCGATGGGCAGGTCGTGCCCGCTGGGGGCGCGGGGGTTGGTCGGATCGCCCATCCAGCTCGTGTTGAGGAACTCGAACTGGTCGCGGATGGAGGTCTGGTACGACAGGAAGAGCAGGCCGCGGTCGCCGTCGACGGGGTCGGGCCCGTCCGGGGGCAGCACCGGGCCGAACGGGAGGCCGCGTCGCAGCAGCCGCCGGTCGTAGGAGGCCCGCTTGCCACCCTGGTCGCTGCCGGCATCGCGGGTGTTGACCTTGCGGATGTGGGCCGCCAGCGGGCAGCCCAGCCCGATCGGGTCGGAGGGGGCCTGCGGGTAGGTGTTGGTCGTGCCGCCCCCGGCGAGGGGGAGAGCCTGGCTGGCGGCGGCGAAGCCGAAGTGGTTGTTGGCCAGCGGGTCGCCACCGAGTGCCGGGTCGTCGGCCGTGGGGGTGCGCGCCACCGGCGCCCCGCTGGGCCAGCGGCCGAAGATCTGGGCCTCGAGGAGGGCGGGCGTCATGTGCTCGAAGCCGGGTTCCCGGGCGACGGCGGCCGCCTGGTCCTCGACGAAGCTCCGGAAGGCGGCGACGTCCTGGCGCAGCCGGCGGAAGACGAGGTACGAGCCGTTGCGGCTCCACCCCGGCCCGGCCGACGACACGGGCCCGGCGACGAGGGGATCGGCCCCGGCCGCCGGGTAGCCGAACACGAACTCGCCCGGCCACACGAGGTACTGGCCGGGCAGGCCGAACTGGACCGACTCCTCCACCGAAGGGTCGATCGTCCTCGGGGTGAGGTAGGTGCCGTCGTCGAGGCGCCCACGGGGGCCCGGCTGCGACACCCCGTCACGGAAGCCGAACTGCTCCGAGCCGGCGGCATCGAGCTTGCCGCCCTGCTCGGAGTAGAGCACGGCCAGCCCGAGGTCCGAGGCGGCCGCGGCGAGCCCTTGCAGGGTGTCCGCCATGCGCTCCGGCCGATCGGCGCCCACGACGATCAGCACGTCGGGCACGGTGTCGGGCCCGCCCACGACCCAGTGGTCGGGGTGGCCCTCGGCCGCCGGGTCCACCGGGTCGCCGAGCAGCGCCGAGCGGCAGAGGAGGCCCTGGGTGAAGGCCTCGTCGGTGAACTCAGTCAGGTCGCCGGCGTGCTGCGGGTCGTCGCCCAGCAGCTTGGTGAGGCCCTGGAAGCTGACGCCCAGGTTGACCCAGACGTCGTCCAGCTCGGCCGCCGCCTGCGTGTGGCCGGCGGTGACGCCCTGGGCCAGCCGCTCCTGGCGGACCTTCAGCCGGGAGGGCATCACCCCGGCGAGGGTCGTGAGGGCGGGGGCCATGTCCCTGAGCCACGCCCGGGCGCCGTCGAGGGGGCCGAACGAGAGGGCGATGACGCCCTGCACGGGCTTCATGAAGCCGGCGATGCTGTTGCCCTGGATGTCGTCCACGTCGAGCAGGGGCTCGTCGGGGGCGCTGACGGCCGCCGGGGCGACCGCCATGGCAGAGAGGGCGTCGATCACGGGGGCCTCCTAGGCCGAGCGGGTGCGGTGGCGGTGGTGCGGGGCCGGCGGGGCCGAGGCGGCAGCCGCGGTGGCGGTGGCGACGGCGGACTTGGTGGTGAGAGGAACCGCCACGGGGGAGGTGTCGACGAACACGGGCACCATGCCCGGCCGGCACGGGGCGCCGGTGGGCTGGCGGTAGGCCAGGTACTCGCCGTCGCCGCAGCACCCGGCGACGCACGCGAGGGGGGTGTTCGTGAACGAGCCGAGGGCGCCGGCCCGGCCGACCAGGTTGACGGTGATGCGCTCGGCGATCTGGCCGCCGTAGGCGATCGGGACGCCCCCGATGGTGAGGTCGCTGACCGTGAATTCGGCGCCGTCGGGGACGGCGAACACCGCTCGCTCGATCAGCCCCAGCTCCTGCCCTCGCAGCACCCGGAAGTAGTCCTCGGTCACCGGGCTGCCATCGGGCGCCGCGAACCCGGCCAGGTCGATGTGGTGCATCGAGAGACCGACGGGGTTGCGGAGGGTGATGGCGGCGCCGAGGGCGGCGAGCTCGTTGACCGACGAGCCGATCGTCGGGTCGCTGCACCGGTTGACGCCGCCGTAGGCGGCGCAGCAGATCAGGGCGTCGGGGTCGCTGACCCGGACGCCGTCGGCGCCCCGATACAGCGTGGTGGCTCCGGCGGCCAGGAAGATCTCGGCCGACAGGCTGTTGGCCGGCTGGGTCAGGTGCACGATCCCGTCGGTGGTGTTCCAGCGGTTGTACGGGTTGTACGTCCCCTTGGCGTAGATGACCTGTGGCTTGCTCGGGATGGAGTAGTCGACGAGGTCCTCGGCGCAGATCAGGTCCTCGTACTGCACGTCGGGGCTCACCAGCTCGCGGTACAGCGCCACCAGCAGGTCGCGATCGCCTGGGCACGGGTAGGTCGGGACCCCGTTCATGTTCGACAGCGTGTCGCCGTGGAGGGCCTGCCAGTACTCGGGCGGCTCCGAGGTGAAGGTGACGGCGGTGATGTCCCCGGACTCGTCCCGGGTGACCCGCCACTCGCAGTACTCGTCGTTGGGGCGGTAGAAGAGATCGACCCACTGCGGGCCCTGGTAGTAGCAGCCGGGTCCGTCCTGCCGGGCCGTGAGGGGGACCAGCTGGTCGGCCAGGACGAGGGCCTGGGCCCGGCCGAACCGGTTCCGATAGGTGCCGCTCAGGGCGTTCCACACCATGGGCTGGTCGAGGAGGGCCCCGGATGGCTCGCCGTGGACGGCGTTGTAGAACTGTGGCTTCTCACCCTTCACGAGTGTCTTGCGGACGATCTCGATGTCCTCGTCGAACCACCCCGACACGGCCGCGCTCCACGCGTCGGCCTGGCCCGGTATGGACGCGAAGTCCGGCAGGAACCCCGGTGAGTCGTACCTGAAGGTCACACCCATCCCCGATCTGTGACTGGGGGCGAACGTAACATGACCTGTCAACATCCGGCCGCCGACGGCTCGGGGCCGGTGCCGCCGGGCCGTCCGTCAGGCGGGGGTGGTGAGCGAGAGGCCGGCGCCGCTGGCGGCGGTGAGGGTGAGCCGGTTGGCGTCGATCCTCAGGTCCGCCTCGCCGTCGAGCACGGCCACGACCGCGGTCTCCACGCTCGTCGCCGCCTCGTCGCAGCGGCGGCGGGTGAGGGTCGGGGGCTCGAGGGTGAGGGTCGTGGCGTCCTCGACGTAGGTCCCGCGGCCGGTGTTGCACCCGGCGGCGACGGCGTAGGTGCCGTCGTCGGCGAAGGTGATCGTGGCCGTGACGCCCTCGGGGACCGAGCTGGCGGCCTCGCCGTCGATGAGGGTGTCGAGGGTCCACTCGGGCCCGGCCAGCTCGACGTCGTCGTCGGCGGCCTCGTCGCCGGCCGCGGCCATGGTCAGCGTCCAGTCGTCGTCGGAGAGCAGGAGGCCGTCCGGCGCCTGCGGGGTGAAGACGGGGCGGGCGGTGAGGACGCCGGCGATCCACGCGTCCTGCTCCATCAGCTCGGGCTCGCACCCCATCTCGGTGCCGCCCAGGCCCGTGACGACGAGGATCGGACCCTCGATGGCATAGGTCCCCGAGAGCCGGTTGCACCCGGCGTCCACGGTGATCTGGTCGTCGGTGAACGCGATGCTGAGCGTGACCCCCTCGACGAGGTCGTAGACGTCGCTCTCGAGCGAGACGGCCTCGAAGGTCCGCCCGGCGATGGGGCTCTCGGCCGGAGCGGTGGTGGCGGAGGCGTCCTCGGTGCCGGTGTCGTCATCGTCGCCGCACCCGGCGAGCGGGACGAGGACGGCGAGGAGGACGAGGAGGGTGAGGACGTGGCGGCGCATGACGGCTGCGACGCTACCCGGACGGGGATGGTTCCGGGGGTCGGTGAGCCCGCCCCGGAACACATGAGAGACATCGAGGTTCCATCTGGGTCGTTTCGGGGTACGGGGGCGGGGTCCGTCACCGGAGGAGCACCGTGCCCGACTGGCAACCCAACTGGAACGACGTCGTGTTCGACCACGGCACGGCCACCGCCGCCGCCGAGGAGTGCCGGTCGAGCGCGCGGGCGATCGACACCGCCCTGGCCGGGCTCGACCACCTGCCCGTCACCGACCACTGGATCGGGCGGTACAAGGACGACTGGTCCGACGACCAGGGCCCGACCCGCAACGACCTCACCGGCACCCGCGACGACCTGCGGGCCCTGGCCCGGGCCATCGACCAGGCCGCGACCGACGCCCGCGCCGAGCAGACGCACCGCACGGGGGAGCGCGAGCGCTGGTTCGAGGAGGCCCGCGCCGAGGCCGAGGCGTCCGAGCCCGTCCCGACCGGTCCACGGGGGCCGCGATGACCACCAGCAGCGCCGACCCGGGCAAGCTCCGCCAGTGGTCCACCGGGGCCGACGGCGTCGTCCGGGACCTGGGCCTGCACATCGGCCCCCTGCGCCACGACCTCGACGCCTTCCGGTCGTCGGCGGGATGGCAGGAGTGGCTCGACGCCGTCCCGCCCTACGACATCGACCTGGCCGCCGGGCGCAGCCGGGTCGAGGGCTGGGCCGAGTTCGTGGCCGGCGTGGCCACCGGGTTCGAGCAGGCCGACTCCGGGGCCGCCCCCGGCACCGTGGTCACCGTCGACGACGACGTGCTCGAGCCCCACGTGCCCGACCCGCCCTCGCCGGTCGATCTCGTCACCGAGGGCGACCGCTCGATCCTGGTGGGCACCGACGGCAACGACCACGTCCGCGTCACCGTCGAGGACGGGATGCTGGTCGTCGAGGTCTTCGACGAGCACGGCGACAGCCTCGGCCGGCGGGTGCTCACCGAGGCCGAGGCCGACGGGTTCGCCATCCGCACCGGCTCGGGTGACGACGTCATCGAGGTCGACCCGGCGGTCACCATCGGCATCACCGTCATGGCCGGCGACGGCCACGACGACGTCGGGCGCCAGGACGGGGACCCCGGCGAGTACTCCACCCGGGTCGGCGGGGGTGGCGACGACGAGATCTACGGTGGCGAGGGCGACGACATCCTCTCCGGCGGGGCCGGCGACGACGGCGTGTACGGCGGCGAGGGCGACGACGTCATGGACGGCCAGAGCGACGACGACCACCTCGCCGGCGGCGAGGGCGACGACCAGGTCTACGGCGGCACCGGGAACGACACGATCCGGGGCCAGGCCGGAGAGGACTACCTCGAAGGCGGCCAGGGCGAGGACACGGTGGACGGCGGGGCCGACGACGACGTCGTCTCCGGCGGCCGCGACGACGACACCATCCGCGGCGGCGACGGGGACGACACGCTCTACGGCGGTCACGGCACCGACGACGTCGATGGCGGCGACGGCTCCGACCGGGCCTACATCCAGCCCGAGGACCGGCTGGCCAACGGGATCCGGATCGACGTCGAGGTCGACGGCGTGGGCGGCGACGTCTGGGTCGAACCCAAGCCCGACTGGATGAGCCAGGCGGCCTACGACGAGTGGCGGGAGCGGATCTACTCCGACATCGACCTGCTGGCCGCCTCGCCCACCGGTCGCCGGGTGCTGGAAGAGATCAGCCGCGAGGCGAACGACGACTGGGCGTGGCTCGCCGGCGCCGACGTCATCCGCATCCGCCCCTACTCCTTCAAGGAGCACCCCGAGGCCGGGCCGCACAACTCGGTCGGTGGCGAGTTCGACGGCGATCCGGGCGTGGCCTTCGACCCCAACTACCACAAGGACGGCGGTGGCCCGACCCTGCTGGTCCACGAGCTCTCGCACGCCTACGACAGCCAGCGGGGCGAGTGGGCCGACGACGACAGCCTCCGCGAGATCGGGATGGAGGATCGGATCACGGGCGCCGACGACGACGAGTACCGCCAGACCGAGCCCGACGGCACCGAGCACACCGCGCCCATCCCCGAGGTCAACTCGGTCGGCATCGACCTCGACGGCGACGGCGACCGGGACATGCTCGACGATCACCCCGACTGGTTCACCGAGAACGAGATGCGCGACGAGATGGGCATCGACAACCGCGACGTCTACTAGCTCACCACGTGAGACCGGCTCTAGCTGCGGAGCTGGGCGACGACGTGGTCGATGCTGCGGGTGAGGGCGGCGACGTCGTCGGTCTCGATGGCCGGGAACAGGGCGAAGCGGAGCTGGTTGCGGCCCAGCTTGCGGTAGCTCTCGGTGTCGTGGACGCCGTTGGCGCGGAGGACGGCGGCGACGACGGTGGCATCGACGTCGTCGGCCAGGTCGACGGTGGCCACCACGTTGCTGCGCAGCTCCGGATCGGCGACGTACGGCGTGGCGTGCTCGGACGCCTCGGCCCAGTCGTAGGCCACCTTGGCGTTGGCCTCGCACCGGCCCGCGGCCCAGTGCAGGCCGCCGTGGCTGTTGATCCACTCGACCTGCTGGACGGCCAGGAACACGGTGGCCAGGGCGGGCGTGTTGTAGGTCTGGTCCTTGCGGGAGTTCTCCAGGGCGATGCCCAGGTCGAGGCTGGCCGGGACCCAGCGGTCGCTGGCCGAGATGCGGTCGATCCGCTCGACGGCGGCCGGCGAGCAGGCGGCCAGCCACAGCCCGCCGTCGGACGCCAGGCACTTCTGGGGGGCGAAGTAGTAGACGTCGGTGTCGGTCGGGTCGAAGCGCAGGCCGCCGGCGGCCGAGGTGGCGTCGACCAGCACGAGGCTGTCGGGATCGGCGCCCTCGGGGCGGGTCGGGGTGACGGCCACGCCGGTGGAGGTCTCGTTGTGGGTCAGGGCGTAGGCGTCGGCACCGTCGACGGCGGCGAGGGCGGGGGCCGAGCCGGGGTCGGCCTTGGCCGTGGAGGGCTCGCCCAGGTGGGGGGCCGCCCGGGTGACCTCGGCGAACTTGCCCGAGAACTCGCCGAAGACGAGGTGGTGGCTCCTCTCCTGGACCACGCCGAAGGAGAGGGCGTCCCAGAAGGCGGTGGTGCCGCCGTTGCCCAGCAGGACCTCGTAGCCGTCGGGCAGGGCGACCATCTCGGCCAGGCCGTTGCGGAGCCGGGCGACCATGAAGCGGACGCCGGGCTGGCGGTGCGAGGTGCCGAGGTAGTCACCCGCCTCGGCCGCCAGGGCGGCGACCGCCTCCGGTCGGACCTTGGACGGGCCGCAGCAGAACCGCCCGTCGGCGGGCAGCAGGTCGGCGGGGATCTGGATGTCGGGCGGGGAGGAGGCCATCGACGTGCCACGATCGCGTCCGCCCCACCCAATGGCAAAGTCCGATAGCTCCACCTCCCGAGAGGCCCCCATGTCCAGCTCTGCCGCCCGCCGTGTGTCCCGCCGGGTCGCCGCCATCACGCCCTCGGCCACCCTGGCCGTCGATGCCCAGGCCAAGGCGCTGAAGGCGGCGGGGGAGAACGTCATCGGCTTCGGCGCCGGCGAGCCCGACTTCCCCACGCCCGACCACATCGTCGAGGCCGCCGTGGAGGCCTGTCGCGACCCGAAGAACCATCGCTACACGCCGGCGCCGGGTCTGCCCGAGCTGCGGTCGGCCATCGCCGAGAAGACCCTGCGTGACTCCGGCTACGAGGTCGGTGCCGACCAGGTCCTCGTCACCAACGGCGGCAAGCACGCCGTCTACAACGCCTTCGCCGCCCTCCTCGACCCGGGCGACGAGGTCCTCCTGCCGGCGCCCTACTGGACGACCTACCCCGAGCCCATCCGCCTGGCCGGCGGCGTGCCCGTCGAGATCCTCGCCCCCGAGACGGCCGGCTTCCGGGTCACCGTCGACCAGCTCGAGGCCGCTCGCACGCCCAACACCAAGGCCATGGTGTTCGTGTCGCCGTCGAACCCGACCGGCGCCGTGTACCCCCGCGAGGAGGTCGAGGCCATCGGCCGGTGGGCGGCCGAGAACGACATCTGGGTGGTCACCGACGAGATCTACGAGCACCTCACCTACGACGAGCACGAGTTCCACTCGATCGCCACGCTCGTCCCCGAGATCGCCGACCGCTGCCTCGTCCTCAACGGCGTGGCCAAGACCTACGCCATGACCGGTTGGCGGGTCGGGTGGATCGTGGGGCCGACCGACATCATCAAGGCCGCATCCGGGCTCCAGTCGCACCAGACCTCGAACGTGGCCAACGTCAGCCAGCGGGCCGCTCTCGCCGCCGTCAGCGGTGGGCTCGACGACGTCGTCCGCATGCGGGAGTCGTTCGACCGCCGGGGCAAGCGGATGCACCAGCTGCTCAACGCCATCGAGGGCGTGAGCTGCATGCTCCCGCAGGGCGCCTTCTACGCCTTCCCCTCGTTCGAGGACATCCTCCAGCGCGGGACCGTCGCCGGCCGTCCGGTCGGCGACACCGTCGAGCTGGCCAAGATCATCCTCGAGGAGGCCAAGGTGGCCATCGTCCCCGGCGAGGCCTTCGGGGGTCCCGGCTACGCCCGGCTGTCCTACGCCCTGGGCGACGACGATCTCGGCGAGGGAGTGCGGCGCATCGCCGACCTGCTGTCAAAGTAGGTCGCACATGGCACGCATC
>DASYLG010000585.1:0-2649 GCA_036009685.1 Iamia sp.
GGGGCAGGCCGCTGCCCGCGTTCGGAGACGAGCACGCGAGGATCGTGCTGCTCGGGCTGGCTCCGGCCGCCCATGGCGCCAACCGCACCGGGCGCATCTTCACCGGCGACCGCTCGGGCGACGTCCTCTACGCCGCCCTCCACCGGGCCGGCTACGCCTCCCAGCCCACCAGCACCCACCGGGACGACGGGCTGCACCTCACCGGGTGCTGGATCACCTGCCCCGTGCGCTGCGCCCCGCCGGCCAACGCCGCCACCCCCGCCGAGCGCGACACCTGCCGGCCCTACCTCGAGCGCGAGCTGGCCCTGCTGGCCGACGTGCGGGTGCTCATGGTGCTGGGCGGCTTCGGCTACCAGGTCGTGTGCGGCCTGCTCGGCGTCCGGCCCCGCCCCCGGTTCGGCCACGGGGTCGAGGTCCCGCTGGCCGACGGGCGCACGATCATCTGCTCGTACCACGTGAGCCAGCAGAACACGTTCACCGGCCGTCTGACGCCGGCCATGCTCGACGACGTCCTGGCCCGCGCCCGTCAGCTCGGCGAGCGCCCCGCCTGATTCGGGGGGGTCCGGGGACGGCCGGTAGGGTCGACGGCCGATGTCTCCCGTCTCCTCGACCCCCCGTCGCGCCCCCCGGGCCCGCCGCGCCGCCCTCGTGCTGGCGCTGGTCGTGGCCCTCGGCGCCTGCTCGCACCAGCGCAAGATCCCCGACAGCTACGGCGACACCACCCGCGACAACTTCATCGAGGGCTGCGAGGAGTCCCTCACCCAGCCCGAGGGCGAGGGCGAGGTCTTCTCCGACGAGGACGCCACCGCCGTCTGCCGGTGCTCCTACGAGGCGATCTCCGATCCCGACGAGGGCATCCCCTACGAGGACTTCAAGACGTTCAACGAGGACCTCGAGGACGATCCCGGGCCCTTGCCGGACGAGCTCCGCGACAGGATCGACGCCTGCAGCTCCGAGGCCGGGCTCTCCTGACCTGATCGGGGCCCCCGCCGTCAGGGCGGGGTGCCGGTCGCAGTGGGAGGCGGGCCCTCGGTCGCCGCCGTGGGCGCTGGCGCGGCGGCATCGGGCTTCGGCGCCTTGGGCGGGGGCGGCGGCATCCGGCGGGGGGTGTCGACGGCGACGCCCTCCTTGGGCCAGCGGGCCCGGCTCTTACGGGCCAGCTTGTGCATCAGGGCGATGGCGCCAGGGTCGTCGTCGCCGGGCCGGGTCTCGATGCGGCCGGCGTTCACCAGCTGGCGGATGACCTCGCGGCCCAGGTCGGTGCGCACGATGGTGAGCGTCCAGTCGTTGTACTTGCCGATGCCTCCGGTGGAGATGTCGGCGTGCTCGGCGGCGAAGTCGGGGCAGAGGTTGCACCCCTCGCGCGTCCAGGCGTGGCACTCCTTCAGCGGCACCTCGTGGTACTCGCCGTCGTGCGTCCAGATCTGGAACACGCCCTTGATGTTGACCTTCTTGATCATCGCCCGGGTCAGGCCGTACTTGGCCTCGAACAGCTCCTCGAAGATGGCGTCGTCGAAGGTCTTCGAGCACAGCAGGCCGATGTTGAACTTGATGGGCTTGCCGATCTTGCCGATCTTGCGGCTCCACATGATCGGGGGCACCGAGCTCTGGCAGCTCATCCCCACCAGGGCCAGGTTCTCCAGCCCCCGCTCCAGCGCCTCGGGCAGGGCGAGGGTGTTGGCCGAGTACGTGTAGCGGCTGCCGGCCGACGCCATGATCTCCTCGGGCGTGGTGGCCACGCCGGGCTTGGCCAGCCACGACGAGCCGTCGCCCTCGAGGTAGCTGACGAGGGCGCCGTCGATGTACTTCTCCTCCAGCAGCCAGAGGAGCATGGCCGAGACCAGCCCGCCGTCCTGGCCCGCCTCGTGGACGCCGTCGTCGGCCGCCCGGGTGAGGAGGATGTCGGAGTAGACGCCCGAGACCTCCTCGGTCTCGCGCACCCGGCCGAAGAGGTGCTCGTCGGCCTGGGTCTCCCAGAGCTGGTAGCGGGGGCAGGCCCGGGTGCACGACGTGCAGCCCTTCTCGCCGTGGATGCAGTTGTCCTTCCCCAGCTCCTCCTCCAGGTGGAACGGCTTGTAGCCGCCCTGGACGTGGTCGTACCCGATCACGTCGTGCGGACAGGAGATCACGCACCCCGCACAGCCGGTGCAGAGGCCGGAGGTGATGACCTCCTCGTAGAGCTCCTTCCACTGCGCCGTCCAGCGGCCAGCCTTGGCGGGAGGAGCCTCGGTCGACGGTGGATCGGCGACGACGTCGGTCATGGCGGCATCGTAGGGGTGTCTGGGAACGAACCAGGCGGCTCCGGACTCGTCGGAGATGTGAACTGTCCGAGCGAAGCGAGGCCGATCAGGGTGGCGGGTGGGGTCGGAGGACGGGTGATGCCCATGACCGATGACCACGAGGCGGAGATCATGACGCCCCTTCCCCTGGCCGCCGTGCCCGCCCCCGAGGGGGACGGCATCGGCGGCTTCGACGACCTGTTCACCGTCGAGCGGATCCCCATGACCCGCCTGGCCTACCTCCTCGTCGGGTCCGAAGCGGTGGCCGAGGAGGTGGTGCAGGACGCCTTCGCCCAGGTCTACGAGCGATGGGACCGGCTGGACCGTCCCGGCGGCTACCTCCGGACCTGCGTGGTCCACGGCGCCCGCC
>DASYLG010000586.1:0-8694 GCA_036009685.1 Iamia sp.
GAACAGCAGCGAAACCGAAACTTGGAAGAACATGCCGACGACGAAGCCGTAGCGCAACGCGTTCATCGTCCACACGCGCATGCGCTCGGTACCACCGACGGCCTTGTACACGTCGAAGGCGACGGCCTTGTGCTCGCTCTCCTCGATGGCGTGCCACATGAGGAGGTGACGGACCTCGTCCTCGCTGAACATGGCCTGGGCCTGCTCGTCGGCCAGCAGCACCTCGGCGAGCGTCGCCGTGTAGTGCTCCAGGGCGGCGGTGACGGCCAGCCGGACCTTGGGCGGCGAGATCCTCTCGTCGAACTTGAGGCGCTTGGCGGTGAAGCGGTCGATCTTGTCGGTCGGGAAGCCCAGCTCGGCGAGACGCTCGTTGAACGCCCGGTGCTCACGGCCGTGGATGGCCTCCTGGCCGATGAAGCCGGCGACCTGCTTCTTCAGGACCGGGTCGGTGATCTGGTCGCGGTAGTGGCGCACCGAGCGGACGAAGTAGTCCTCGCCCTCGGGGAACAGCGACGACAGCACGGCGACGATGTGGCTCATCACGATGTCCCCGTCCATGAAGAGGTGGGGGACGTCGGCGGCGTCGCCGTCGAAGAAGGAGATGCGGCGGACGGGGAAGGCCCGGTCGGACGAGGCCTGGGGGGCGGACACCTCGGTGTTCGGCTCGGTCTCGACGTCGGCGACGGCGGTGCTCATCGAAGAGCTCCTCTCTGGCGGGGCCAGTCGTGGTCTGCCCCAGATGCTACCGTCGGTAACACTCCTGTCCAGAGGACGTGCGTCACACGCCGCCGAGGACGCCTTGCCGGCTCCGGCGGCGCACGGCCGCCCCGACGAGCAGGAGGAGCAGGGCGATGACGACGAGGGGCAGCAGCGTCGCCCCGGTGCGGGCCAGGCCACCCGAGCCCGACCCCGAGCCCGAGCCGCCGTCGCGCGACGGGCCGCCGCCCTGGACGTCGGAACCGCCCCCGGGCGTCACGCCGCCGGGCCGCTCCTCGGTCTCGCCCAGGACCTCGCCGGGATCGAGCTCGCCGCAGTCGACGTTGAAGGTCACGCCCACCGCCACCAGCGCCTCGATCCCCCCGATCTCGGGCACGGTGAAGGAGAACGTCCCCTCGCCGTTGCCGTCGGCCACCACCGTGGCCACCTCGCCGCCGCCGAGGGTGAGCGTGATCTCGCTCCCGGCCGCCACGCCGGCGATCGAGCCGGTGACCGTGCCCCCGACCTCGATCTGGGTGGCATCGACCGTGCAGGTCGGGTCGCCCGGGGGCTCGGTGGGCGGGATCGTCGACCCGTAGGGGTCCGAGGTGGTGGCCTGCCCCGCGGCCGGGGCGCCCACGCCCAGCAGGAGGGCGACGGCGATCACGAGGCCGGCGAGGACGGACCGGTTGCGGTGGTGGTGGCGCACGGGGCTCCCTGGGATCGGACCGGGCGGGCGCGGACCACCTCGGTTCATCGTTCGGAAGGAGGTTCGGCGGTCGACCTACGATCTCCTCCCTGGCCGCTCCTCCGACCTCTGCACCCGACCCCGATCTGTGGCGCGACCGACCGGTCCTCGTCACCGGGGGCACGGGCTTCCTCGGGTCCCACCTCACGCGCCTGCTGGTCGATGCCGGCGCCGCCGTGGTGGTCCTGCGCCGCGACCGCGTCCCCCCGTCGAGCGTCGAGCGGGCCTGGTCCGACCGGGTCACGTGGGTCGAGGGGGCCGTCGAGGACCAGGCCGTGCTCGAACGGGCGCTGGGCGAGCACGAGATCGCCACCGTCTTCCACCTGGCGGCCCAGACCCAGGTCGGCGTGGCCAACGCCAACGCCGTCAGCACCTTCGAGGCCAACATCACCGGCACGTGGGCGGTGCTGGAGGCCGTGCGCCGCAGCCCCGGCGTGGGCCAGGTCGTCACCGCGTCGAGCGACAAGGCCTACGGCGCCCAGCCGGTGCTGCCCTACACCGAGGACATGCCCCTCCTGGCCACGCATCCCTACGACGTGTCGAAGGCCTGCTCGGACCTGATCGCCGCCTCGTACCACCAGACCTTCGGCGTGCCCGTGGCCATCACCCGCTGCGGCAACTTCTTCGGGCCCGGCGACCGCAACTGGGAGCGGCTGATCCCGGGCACCATGCGGGCCATCCTGCGGGGCCGCTCGCCGGTGATCCGCTCCGACGGGACGCTGGTGCGCGACTACCTCTACGTGGTCGACGGCGCCCTCGCCTACCTCCGGTTGGCCGAAGCCATGACCGCCGATCCATCCCTCGCCGGCGAGGCCTTCAACTTCTCGACCGAGACGCCGCTGAGCGTCCTCGACCTGGTGGCCCGCATCCAGACGGCGGCCGGCTCCAACCTGCCCCTCGACGTCCGGGGTGGTGCGACCCACGAGATCCCCGCCCAGCACCTCTCGGCCGAGAAGGCCCGGAAGGTCCTCGGCTGGGAGCCCTCCCGCACCGTCGACGAGGCCCTGGTCGAGACGGTGGACTGGTACCGCGCCGAGCTGTCGTGAGCATCGTCGTCACCGGTGCCGGTGGCTACGTCGGCGGCCGGCTCGTCGACCACCTGGGATCGTCGGCGGTGCCGATGCTGCGCACGCCGAAGCCGTGGCTGCCCGACGCGGCCGTGGTCGACCTGCTCCACGACGACCTGGCGCCGCGGTTCGAGGGGGCCGACGCCGTCGTCCACCTGGCCGGGGCCAGCGAGGTGCGGTTCGGGGGCGACGAGGCCGAGGCCGCCCACGCCGAGACGGTCGAGACCACCGACCGGGTCGGGCGCGCCGCCCGGGCCGCCGGCGTGCCCCGTCTCGTCTTCCTGTCGACGTTCCACGTCTACGGCGGCCTGACCGACGACGGCGTGGTCCACGAGCGGGTCGAGCCCCACCCGCAGCACCTCTACGCCCGCTCCCGGCTCGAGGGCGAGCGGCGGGCGGCCGGGTTCGGCCCCGATCACCACGTCACCCTGCGGCTGACCAACTCGATCGGGCCCCCGGTGCACCCCGCCGTCGATCGGTGGACGCTGGTGGCCAACGACCTGTGCGCCCAGGCCGCCGCCGGTGGACCGGTGGTCCTGCGGTCGAGCGGCCACGCCGGCCGGGACTTCGTCGACCTGGGCGAGGTCTGCCGGGTGATCGGCGAGGCGGCGACGGGATCGATCCCGACGGGGACCTACAACCTCGGATCGGGCATGACCACCCGGGTCCTCGACCTGGCCCACCTGGTGGCCGACGCCGCCGAGGAGGTCCTGGGCGCCCGACCCCCGGTCGAGGCCCCGCCCCACGAGGGGCCGGAGCCGCCACCGTTCCGGGTCTCGATCGAGGCGCTGGCCGAGCACGTCGACCGGCCGGACCCCGATCTGCGCCCGGCGCTCGTCGCCACGCTGCGCCTCCTGAGCAGGAGCGGGAGCGGCGACGGCCAACCCTGAGGCCATGGAAGAGCCGCGGGTGCCCACGATCATCCTGTGCGGTGGCAAGGGGACCCGGATCAGCGAGGTCAACCCGCTCGTCCCCAAGCCGCTGCTGCCCATCGGCGAGCGGCCCGTCCTCTGGCACATCATGAAGGTCTTCGCCCACCACGGCGCGACCGACTTCGTGCTGGCGCTCGGCCACCTGGGCGAGGAGATCCGCCGCTACTTCCTCGACTACCACGCCCTGACCTGCGACTTCTCCATCGAGCTGGGCAAGCCCGACTCGATCGAGTTCCTCGGCACCCACGCCGAGGAGGCGTGGCGGGTCACGTGCGTCGACACCGGCCGGGAGAGCCTCACCGCCACCCGGGTGCGGCGGGCGGCGGCCGCCATCGGGGGCGAGGGCCCGGTGATGATCACCTACGGCGACAGCGTCGGGGACGTCGACATCGCCGGCCTCCTGGACTTCCACCGCGCCCACGGTCGTCTCGCCACCGTGACCGCCGTGCGACCACCGGGGCGCTTCGGCGAGCTGGTGCTCGACGGCGACACGGTCGAGCGGTTCGACGAGAAGCCGCAGACCAGCGGCGGCTCGATCAACGGCGGGTTCATGGTGTTCGAGCGGGAGGCGATCGAGCGGTTCATCCCCCCCGACGCCGACGTCATGCTCGAGCGCGAGCCCATGAGCGGGCTGGCCGCCGCCGGTGAGCTGGTGGCCTACGCCCACGACGGGTTCTGGCAGCCGATGGACACCCCCCGCGAGCGGGACCTGCTCGAGCGGATGTGGGTGGACGGCAGCGCCCCGTGGCGGGTCTGGTAGCCATCCCGGATGGCCGAGATCGACGGGCTGGTCGTCACGCCCAAGCGCCGCATCCCCGACGAGCGGGGCGCCATCTTCCACATGCTCCGCGACGACGAGGACGCCTTCGAGCGCTTCGGCGAGATCTACTTCTCGCTGATCTACCCGGGCGTGGTGAAGGGCTGGCACCTCCACCACGAGATGACGCTCAACTACGCCGTGCCCGTCGGGATGATCAAGCTGGTCTGCTACGACGACCGGGAGGGGTCGCCGACCCGGGGCAACGTGGCCGAGATCCACACCGGCGAGCTCGACTACGCGCTCGTCACCATCCCCCCGCTCGTCTGGAATGGGTTCAAGGGCGCCGGCACCGTCCCCGCCCTGGTCGCCAACTGCTCGTCGATTCCCCACGCCCCCGGGGAGATCGAGCGTCTCGACCCCTTCGACAACGACATCCCCTACGACTGGGCCCTCCAGCACGGCTGAGAGCCCGAACTTTGGACGGACTCCGCCACATGCGGCGTGGTTTCGTCCAAAGTTCGGGTGAGCAGGGGTTTCCACCGCTGGGGTGAACCATCACGGGTGCCTGACCTGCCCGCCATCGTCGTCGACGGGGTGACGAAGCGGTATCGCCGCGGCCGGGGGACGCACGTGGCGGTCGATGGCGTCGACCTGGAGGTGGCGGCGGGCGAGACGGTCGGGATCCTGGGCCACAACGGGGCCGGCAAGACCACCCTGCTCCGGCTGATCGCCGGGGTCACGGCGCCCACCGCCGGGCGCATCACCACCCGGGGCCGGGTCGTGCCGCTGATCAGCGTCGGGGTCGGCTTCCACGCCGAGCTGTCGGGCCGGGAGAACGTCCGGGTCAACGGCCAGCTCCTCGGCCTGTCGGTCGGCGAGGTCGAGGCCGCCTACGACTCGATCGTCGCCTTCTCCGAGCTGGCCGGGCACATGGAGCAGCCGGTGAAGCTCTACTCCACCGGGATGCAGATGCGGCTGGCCTTCGCCGTGGCCATGCACGCCCGGCCCGACGTCCTGCTGCTCGACGAGATCCTGGCCGTGGGCGACACCGCCTTCCAGCTCAAGTGCCTCGACCGCATGACCGAGCTCCAGCGGGAGGGCACCACCATCGTGTTCGTCTCCCACTCGGTCCACGCCGTGCGGCTCCTCTGCCCCCGAGCCCTGGTGATGGAGGACGGGGCGGTGCGCGTCGACGGCCCGTCCGACGTCGCCGTGGGCCGCTACCACCGCCTGCTCTCCGAGCGGGGCGAGCCCACGCCCGATCCGGCTGCCGCCGGCGCACCGGCCGTGCGCGTCCTGTCCTCCCGCCTGCTCGACGCCGACGGCCACCAGCCCGACGAGCTGGCGCTGGGCCGGCGCTACGTCGTCCGCCACCGGCTGGCGGCGTCGGCCGACGTCCAGGATCCGGTGGCCGAGGTGACCGCCACCTCCGAGGCCGGCGTCGAGGCCCATCGGGCCCGGGTGCCGCTCGGCGTCGACCTGGCCGCCGGGTCCGAGATCGACCTCGACGTCGAGCTGACCGCGACCCTGGCCGGGGGGACCTACCGCCTGCGGCTGGCCGTGCTCGACGGCGACGGCCACCGGGTCGGCGACGACGGCGAGGGCGTGGCCGCCTACCGTCCGCCGGCCCTCGGCAGCTACGGCCTGTGCGAGCTCGACGCCCAGATCCGGCTCGACGACGCCGTGCTCAGCGATCACGACGCGGTCGAGATCGGCGCCCCCCGGTGACCAGCACCATCGACGACGCTCCCGCGCCCGCCACCTTCGAGACCCGGCGCAACGCCGACGTCCGCCGGACGGTCCCCTGGAGCCCCTACGCCTACGTCGCCTGGCAGCTCCGCCACTGCGTGCGCCGGCTGATCGACGCGGCCGTCCTCGGGCCGGAGCCGGTCGTGCTCGACTACGGCGCCGACGACGCCCCCTACCGCCGCCACCTGCCGCGGAAGGCGGACTACCGGTCGGCCGACCTCGCAGGGAACCCCCGGGCGGACGTCGAAATCAGGCCCGACGGGACGCTGCCGGTCGACGACGACACGGTGGACCTCGTCCTGTCCACCCAGGTCCTCGAGCACGTCGACGACCCGGCCCTGTACCTGTCCGAATGCATCCGGGTCCTCCGCCCCGGAGGATCCCTCGTCCTCACGACCCACGGCATCATGCACCTCCACCGCGACCCGCAGGACTACTGGCGCTGGACCTGCGACGGCCTCGAGAAGATCGTCCGGGAGGCCGGCCTCGAGGTGCGGCGCTCGGTCGGCGTCCTCGGCCTCGTGCCCGCCGGGCTGCAGCTCGTCCAGGTCGGCATCGCCCGGAAGCTGCCCCGGGTCGTGCTGGCCCCGCTGTTCCTGCTGTTCCAGGGCCTCATCGCCCTGACCGACCTGGGCTACACCGAGGGCGGCCGCCGCGAGTTCGGCCTCGTCATCGGCGTCCTGGCCACCAAGCCGGGGAGGCCCACGTGAGCGATCAGGTCCTGGAGCTGACGCCGGAGCCGGCGGGCGTCGGGACCTGGGCCCGGTCGATCTGGGACCACCGGTCGGTGCTGCGGACGCTGGCGGCCAAGGACTTCAAGGTCCGCTACAAGCGGGCGACCCTCGGCGTGGCCTGGGCCGTGGCCCTGCCGCTGGTGCAGGCGGTCGTGCTGGCCGTGGTGTTCGGCCGGCTCGGCCTCGAGACCGACGGGGTCGACTACCTCGGCTACGTGTTCGCCGGGGTGACGGCGTGGTCGTTCGCCGCCCTGTCGTTCCAGGCCGGCACCACCGCCGTGGTCGACGGTGCCGCCCTCACCGACAAGATCTGGTTCCCCCGGGCGCTCCTGGTGCTGGCCCCCATCGGGGCCAACCTGGTCGGCCTGGCGATCGGCCTCGGCATCGTCACCGCCGTCCAGCTGGGCCGGGGCGAGCTCGGCCCCGAGGTGCTGCTGGTCGTGCCCGCCACGGTCCTCCTCGTGGCCCTGGCCACCGGGCTCTCGCTGGTGACCTCGGCCCTGTACGTGCCGTACCGCGACGTCCGCTTCGTCGTGCAGGCCGCCATCCTCCTGCTCTTCTACGTCACGCCCATCCTCTACACGCCCGACCGGCTGGGCGGGCTGGCCGACCTCTTGCCCCTCAACCCCTTCGCCGGCGCCGTCGGCCTGTTCCAGCAGGCCTTCGCCGGGGCGACCGTCGGCCCCGCCGAGCTCGTCGGCACGCTCGGGTGGACCGTCGGCCTGCTCGTCGCCGGCGTCACGCTCCACCAGCGGGGCGATCGCACCTTCGTGGACCTCCTGTGACGGCCGTGGTGGACCCGCTCGAGGGGATGCTCGACCCCACGATCGATCCGGCCCCGCCCGACCGCGGCGACGGGGGCGAGGCGGTCATCGAGACCGTCGGGGTCGACAAGCGCTACGCCCGCGCCGTCGGTCGCACCCTCATCGCCCGGATCATCCGCGGCCGGTCGCCGGAGATGGCGGCCATCGACGGCCTCGACCTCCGCATCGGCCGGGGCGAGACCGTCGGCGTGCTGGGCCACAACGGCGCCGGGAAGACGACGCTGCTCCGCCTGCTGGCCGGCGTCACCGCGCCGAGCGTCGGGCGGGTCCGGGTGGCCGGGCGGATCGCCCCGCTCATCAGCATCGGCGTGGGCTTCCACCCGGAGCTGTCGGGGCGGGAGAACATCGTCGTCAACGGCTCGGTGCTGGGCCTGTCGCGGGTCCGGCTGGCCGAGGTGACGCCCGAGATCATCGCCTTCAGCGGGCTGGCCGACGACGTGCTCGACACGCCGGTGAAGCTCTACTCGTCGGGGATGCTGCTGCGGCTGGCCTTCGCCGTCGCCGTCCACACCGACCCCGACGTGATGCTGGTCGACGAGCTGCTCGCCGTGGGCGATCTCGCCTTCCAGCAGCGCTGCCTGGCCCGCATGGCCGAGCTGCGGGCCCGTGGGGTCACCGTCGTCCTGGTGTCGCACTCGGTGTTCACGATCCGCGAGGTGTGCGACCGGGCCATCGTCCTCAGCGCCGGCCGGAAGGTGTTCGACGGGCCGGCCGAGGAGGCCGTGCGGGTCCACCAGCGCCTGCTCGGCGGTGACGCCGCCGAGTCGGGCTCGGAGGCGGCCGCCGTGCTGTCCGACCGGTCGGTGGTCGACACCTCCGGCGTCGTCGTGGGCGACCTGGTGCCGGGGGAGCGCTACCGGCTGCGGGCGACGCTCGAGGCCCGCCAGGAGCTGGTCGACCCCCACGTCATGTTCACCGCCTACGCCGAGGACGGCGCCATCGCCTACCAGATGCTCTCCGCCGTGCGCCGCCGCCACCGCACCCTCGCCGCCGGGGAACGGGCCCTGCTCGAGGTCGGCTTCACCGCCGCCCTCCGCCCCGGCACCTACCAGCTCACCGTCCAGGTCCTGGGCGACGAGGGCCGCCAGGTCCTGGCCCACGACGTCGACGGCGCCGTGGTGCGGGTGGCCGGCACTCCCGATCCCGACGTCCACGGTCCCGTCCCCCTCGCGATCGGAGTGCGC
>DASYLG010000587.1:0-12030 GCA_036009685.1 Iamia sp.
ACGGCACCGAGGCCGAGATCGTGGAGTCGGCGGCGCCCTTCGTCACCCGCAAGCGGCGCCGGACCGGCGAGGTCGCACCCCCGCCCTGAGCCCGGCGGGCCGGTCGCTGACCGGCTCGGCCCCCGCCTCCCCCGGGGCTACGCCGTGGGGGGCTGGTCGAGACCGAAGGCGGCGTGGAGCACGCTGACGGCCCGGTCCAGCTGGGCCTGGCGGACGATGCACGAGATCCGGATGGCCGACGTCGAGATCATCTCGATGTTGATGTCGTTGGCGGCCAGCGTCTCGAAGACGGTGGCGGCCACGCCGGGGTGGGACTTCATCCCGGCGCCGACCAGGCTGACCCGGCCGATGCCGTCGTCGGGGGTCACGGCGCCGGCCCCGACCTCGGCGGCGAGGGCCTCGCTGACCTCTCGCCCGGCGAGCAGGTCGGCCTTCGGCAGGGTGAACGAGATGTCCGTACGTCCGGCCTCGGACACGTTCTGCACGATCATGTCGACGTTGACCTCGCGGCTGGCCAGGCTGCGGAACAGCCGGCCGGCGATGCCGGGCTGGTCGGGCGCGCCCGCCAGGGTGATCTTGGCCTCGGAGGCGTCACCCACGACGCCTGACACCATGGCCTGCTCCATCAGCGGGTCCTCCTCGTCGATCCAGGTGCCCGGCTCCCAGGTGAAGGCCGAGCGGACGTGCAGCGGCACCTTGTGGGTGCGGGCGTACTCGACGGCGCGCATGGCCGGCTTGGGGCAGCCGCAGGCGCACATCTCGAGCATCTCGTCGAAGCTCACGCGGGCCAGCCGCCGAGCCTCGGGCACCACGCGGGGGTCGGTGGTGAAGATCCCCGACACGTCGGTGTAGAGCTCGCAGACGCCGCCGAGCGCCTGGGCCAGGGCCACGGCGGTGGTGTCGGAGCCGCCGCGGCCGAAGAAGGTGACGTTGCGCTCGGTCGAGACGCCCTGCGAGCCGCCCACCACCGGCACCCGGCCCTCGGCCAGCGCCTCGCGGATGCGGTCGGGCCGGACCTGCAGGATCTTGGCGTTCATGTGGGCGGTGTCGGTGAGGAACCCGGCCTGGCTGCCGGTGAACGACTCGGCCTCGACGCCCACGTCGTGGAGGGCCATGGTGACCAGGGCGGTGGCCTTGCGCTCGCCGGCGGTGATGAGCATGTCCATCTCGCGGCCGGCCGGCGTCGACGTCACCTGACGAGCGAGGTACAGGAGGTCGTCGGTCTCCTTGCCCATGGCCGAGACGACGAGGACGACCTCGTCACCGCGCCGCCGGGTGCGGGCCACGTGGTCCGCGACCTCGCGCATGCGGTCGGGGTCGGCCACCGACGTCCCGCCGAACTTCTGCACCACGAGAGCCACGGCTCAGACCCTACCGATGACGCACGACCCACCCAGGCCCTTCAACCGGGGGGCTGGAGCGGCCGCACCAACGGGAAGTAGATGACGTCGCCGATGTCGTCGGTCTCGGTCAGGAGCATGGCGAGCCGCTCGATGCCGGGTCCGAGGCCCGTGGTCGGCGGCATGCCGTGCTCCATGGCCTCGATGAACTCGAAGTCGAGCGGGTGGGCCTCGTCGTCGTCGCCGTCGCTCCGGCGCTGCTGCTCGGCGGTGAAGCGGCGGCGCAGCTCGACGGGGTCGTTGAGCTCGGTCCAGTTGTCACCCTGCTCGGTGCCGCCGACGAAGACCTCGAAGCGCTCGACGTAGCGGGGATCGTCGGCCGTGGCCTTGGCCAGCGGCGAGATCTCGACCGGGTGGCCGTGGACGATGGTCGGCTGGATCAGCGTCGGCTCGACGACCGCCTCGAACAGCGCCACCAGGGCGTGACCCACGGTCGGCTGCGCCGGCACGCCGTGGCTGGTGAGGATGCGCTCGGCCTCGTCGAGGGTCGTGACGTCGCGGAAGTCGACGTCGACGGCCTCCTTCACCAGGTCGACCATCGACGCCCGCCGCCAGTCGCCGGTCAGGTCGACCGACTGGCCCTTGACCTCGATCACCGGCTTGTCGATCACGTCGCCGGCGAGGTGCTTGTAGAGGGCCTCGGTGAGGTCCATGTTGAACTCGTAGCCGTGGAAGGCCGACATGGTCTCGAGCATCGAGAACTCGGGGTTGTGGGTCTTGTCGATGCCCTCGTTGCGGAAGTACCGGCCGATGGTGAAGACGTCCTCGAAGCCGGCGATGACCAGGCGCTTCAGGTACAGCTCGTGGCTGATGGCCAGGTAGTAGTCCCGGCCCAGGGCCTTCACGTTGGTGGTGAAGGGACGGGCCTTGCCCCCGCCGTAGAGGGGCTGGAGGACGGGGGTCTGGAACTCGAGGAAGCCGCGCTCGTGGAGGAAGGCCCGGATGCCGAAGAGCAGCTCGGACACGACCTCGAAGCGGGCCCGCGTCTCGGGCTCGACGATCGACTGGAGGTAGCGCTTGCGCACCAGGGTCTCGGGGTCGGTGACCCCGTGCCAGGCGTCGGGCAGCGGCTCGACGGCCTTGGCCAACATCCGCACCCGTGACGCCATCAGCGAGATCTCGCCCCGGCGGCTGGTGGTGACCTCGCCGCTGATCTCGACCAGGTCACCCCGGTCGACGAGCCGGTCGACGTGCTCGAACGACAAGGCGCCGCTGGCGGGGTCGGTGCCGCCGAGCAGGGAGACGTCGACGATCGATTGCAGGCGGCCCGCCTTGTCCTGGACGTCGAAGAACATGAGCTTGCCGTGGCCCCGGCGGGCCATGAGCCGCCCGGCGATGGTGGCCGTCGTGCCCTCGATCTCGCCGTAGTGGTCCCGCACCTCCTGGGTGAGGTGGGTGCGGTGCGAGTCGGCCGGATAGGGGTCGACGCCCAGGGCCTGGAGCTCGGCCAGCTTCCGCTCCCGGTCCGCACGGGGACCGGTCTCGGGCGAGGGCTGGCCTGGTTCCATGCCGGCTGACGGTATCGGGGACCTCACAGAGCCCGGGAACCCGTTGCGACCACGAGGTGCCTGGCACCTCGTGGTCTCAGGCGGGGCGGTCGGTGATGCGGCGCTGCTGCTGGCGGTGGGGGCGGGCCTGGAAGTCGGGGGGCGGATCGGCGACCTCGGGGCCGTCGATCAGCACGCCCCACGCCCGGAGCTGCGCCACGCCGGTGGGGATGTCGCCGCCGCAGAGCACGCAGAGGGCCTTCAGGTCGTCGTTGCGGAGCGACAGGACCTTGCCGTTGAAGTCGCCGCGGGCCTCGATGATCGACTGGATGAACCGCTGGACGGGCTCGGCCGGGTCGACCTCGCGGAGGGCCTCGAGGTTGATGACCAGCTTGCGCCGGTCCGACGGCTGGCCGGCGGGGCCGGTCTCGCCGAGCAGGACGCTGACCGGGACCCGGTAGAAGTCGGCCAGGGCCTTGAGCCGGGGGAGCGACAGGTTGCGGAAGCCCCGCTCGTAGGCACCGACCGCGGAGGCGCTCCAGCGGCCCCCGGACTGCTCCTCCACGTCAGAGAGCGACAGGGCCTGGGCCTGGCGGATGGCGCGCAGACGCTGGCCGACCCGGTAGGCGAAGGCCTCCTCGTCGCTGATGGCTTCGGCGTGTGGTGTGTCGTCGGTGCCCTCGCCCCCCTCGGCGGCGCCCGGTTCGGTCTGCATGGGTCCATAATGCCGCATCGGGTGGCCGTGCGGCGACGCATCGTGCCTTGCGAGTGGCCCGCGCGCTCTGGGTGACGAGCGCCACGGGGTGTCGGGAGGGTACCGTCGCCCGCCGTGACGTCGTCAGAGAAGCGCGAGAGGCACAAGACCGGACACCGCTCCCGCATGGAGGAGGCCCGCATCGCCAGCGCGCGGGCTCGCCGGCGGAACCGGGTCATCCGCCTCCTGGTGGGGATCCTGGTCGTCGGCATCGCCGTGGCGGTCGTGGCGATCCTCCTGCAGGAGGACCCGCCCGACGACGAGGCCACCGACGAGAGCACCACGACGACCACCGAGCCGGAGGACACGTCGAGCACCACCGCGCCGGCGCCGCCGGTCGAGCTGCCACCCGGGCCGGCGGGCGCCACGCTCGAGGGCGAGACCCCGTGCCCGGCCGAGGACGGCAGCGAGGAGCGGGTCGCCGTCTTCGCCGAGGCGCCGCCCACCTGCATCGAGGAGGGCCAGGCCCTCACCGCCGAGATCGCCGTCGACCTGGTCGACGAGGCGGGCGAGGCCACCGACGCCGGCACGGTCGTCGTCGAGCTGGACACCGAGGCCGCCCCCACGATGGTCAACAACTTCGTGGTCCTGTCCCGGTACGGCTTCTACGACGGCATCCCGTTCCACCGGCTGGTGCCCGACTTCGTGGCCCAGGTCGGCGGGAGCGGTGCCCCCGGTGCCGACGGCGCTCCGGACTACGGCACCACCGGTCCCGGCTACGACATGGAGGACATCGAGCATCCCGAGGGCGACTACGCCGTGGGCGATGTGGCCATGGCTCGCGCCGAGGCCGTGTCCGGCAGCCAGTTCTTCATCGTGACCAGCGAGAAGGCCCTCGAGGCCCTCGACCAGGCCGGCACCTACCCGCGCTTCGGCCGGGTCACCGAGGGCCTCGACCTGGCCATCGAGATGTCGACCAAGGGCGACGCCACCAGCGGGGCGCCCACCGCCCTCTACGTCATCCGCGACATCACCATCACCGCCGCCTGAGCCGACCGATCAGGCGGGCAGGTCGGCCAGGGCGGGGAGGTCGGCCAGGGTGGCGGGCTGACCGCCGACGAAGACCGTCGGCGCCACCGGCCCCACGCCCCGCCAGGTGCCGTCGGGGTCGCGCACCAGGGCCGAGCCGGCGTGGACGCCGACGATGATGACGTCGGCCGGCGAGAGGGTCCGGGTGCGGTGGACGGCGTCCTCGGACCAGGTGTCGAACCCGGGGATGACGGTGATGCCCGGGAGCAGGCCCAGGCCCACGGTGAAGGCGCCGCCCCGCGGGTCGACCATCGGGTCGCACAGGATCATGGCCCCGGCGTCGGTGCCGGCGAGGGTGGCCCCGCCCCTCCAGCTCTCGACGATGGCCTCCCACACCGGCGTCTCCTTGAGCACCGAGCGCATGTGCATGGGCGAGGTGCCGGCCAGGTAGACGATCCCGGCGGCCCGCACGACGGCGGCGTTGGCCTCGACCACGGCGTCACGCCGGCCCAGGACGTCGAGCCCGCGGGCGGTGGCGCCCAGGGCGGCGAACCGGGCCACGGCCGCGTCGACCAGCCGGTGCGGGTGCTCGTAGGCGGAGCCGGTCGGGAGCACCACCACCTCGCGGTCGCCGAGGGCGGCCGCCAGCTCGGCCTCGACGACGGTGTCGGCGTGGAACGGGGAGCCGCCTACGAGGGCCAGAGGTCCGGGCATGGATCCGAGGGTACGGCGTCGGCGCAGCCGGCACGTTCAGGGTGGTAGGTGGGGTCGGAGGACGTCGTCGTCAGGCGTCGGCGTCTTCGGCGCGGGCGGTCAGGCCGAGGCGGACGGCCACGACCACCAGGAGGGCGGCGAAGAGGAGGGCCGAGAGGTCGGGGTCGAGGTCGAGCGAGAGCTGCGAGGCGGCGAGAGCCGACGTCACCCCGGCCAGCCCGACGACCAGGCCCGGCTTCAGCGCGGTGAGGCCGGTCCTCCGGTTGCGGAGGGTGCCCATGGTGGCCGTCGGGATGATGACGGCCAGGGACGATCCCTTGGCCAGGACGAGCGGCAGGCCGAAGGCGATGGTGAGGACGGGAACGATGATGATCCCGCCGCCCACGCCGAACAGCCCGGCCAGGATCCCGGCGGCCAGGCCCAGGGAGACGAGCCCGACGATGGCCGCCGGTCCGAGGTCGGTCCGCCCGGCACCGTCGCCCTCGCCCCCGGTGACGAGCCGGATGGCGGTGACGAGCATCAGCGCGGCGAAGAGGAGCTGGAGGGCCGGGACCGAGATCGACGCCAGCCAGCGGGTGCCGATGACCGCGCCGGCGAGGGCGCCGACGGCGACCAGCGCGGCGTAGGCCAGGTCGACCTCGCCGGCAGTGGCGTAGCCCAGCGCGCCGGCGATCGAGATGGGGACGATGGCGGCCAGCGAGGTGCCCGTCGCCAGCTTGGGCGGGAACCGGGCCAGCAGGGTCAGCGCCGGCACGACGACGATCCCGCCGCCCACCCCGAAGAGGCCCGACGTGAACCCGGCCACCAGCCCGGCGCCGACCACGGCGAGCCAGGGGATCGGGGCCCGCTCGGGCGGGGAGGCGGCCGCCGACGGGGCCGGGGCGGGGGTCGTCACCCGCCCACGTTCGCCGGGCTGGGCGATGCGCGCAACGTGGGTTGCCGGGAGCGCGCCCGACTGGTCGAAGTGCCCTCTCGTGGTTTGGGTGCGGTGTGTTACCGCTCGGTAGCCTCGGCGGCCATGGCCATCCAGACCGTCGGCATCGTGGGCTCCGGGATCATGGGATCCGGCATCGCGGAGGTGGCGGCCAAGGCCGGCCACACCGTCGTGCTGCGGTCCCGGAAGCAGGAGACGGCCCAGGCCATGGTGGCCGGGCTCGAGAAGAGCCTGAACAAGCAGGTCGACAAGGGCCGCCTGTCGGCCGAGGACCGCGACGCCGTCCTGGGCCGGGTCACCGCCACCGACCAGATCAGCGACCTGGCCGACTGCGACCTGGTGATCGAGTCCGTCGTCGAGGACCTCGACGTCAAGCGGGCCCTGTTCGCCGAGCTCGACGCCGCCGTCAAGCCCGACGCCATCCTCGCCACCAACACCTCGACCCTCCCGGTCGTCGAGATGGCCGTCGCCACCGGCCGGCCCGACCAGGTCGTCGGCGTCCACTTCTTCAACCCGGCCCCCATGATGAGCCTGGTCGAGGTCATCGCCCCGCTCACCGCCTCCGACGCCACCGTCGAGGCCGTCACCGCCTTCGCCTCGGCGTGCGGCAAGGACCCGGTGCAGGTCAAGGACCGAGCCGGCTTCATCGTCAACGCCCTGCTGTTCCCGTACCTCAACAACGCGGTGCGGATGCTCGAGAACGGCACCGCCTCCCGCGACGACATCGACAGCGCCATGAAGGGCGGCTGCAACTTCCCGATGGGCCCGCTGGCCCTGCTCGACCTGGTCGGGCTGGACACCTCGCTGTCGATCCTCGAGGCCCTCTACGCCGAGTTCGCCGACGCCAACTACAGCCCCGCCCCGGCCCTGCGCCGCCTCGTCGCCGCCGGCCAGCTCGGCCGCAAGTCCGGCCAGGGCTTCTACGACTACCGCAAGTAGCCCGCGGACCACGAGGTGCCAGGCACCTCGTGGTCGTCGGACCGACGGGCCGGGACGGCATGATGCCGGGGTGGAGCCGACGGCTGACGATGCGCAGGAGTCGAACCTGGAGCTGGCGCGGGCTCTGGGGGAGGCAACGGGGGGCGAGGAGCGACTGACGGTCGGCCAGGCCCGCCGGTTGGCCGGCCTGGCCGGGCGCTCGGCGCGAGCCGCCGGGGGCCGGGCCGTGGCCTCGGGGCGATGGCTGGCCGACGTGGCGGTCGACGTCCCCGCCCACATCCCGGTCCGCGACCTGGCCACGCTGCGGGCCCACCACGACGGCCTGTCCGGTGCCTACCTGGCCCGGGCCCTCATCCGGAACGCCAGCCTCACCAGCGGCGCCGTGGGAGCGACCACCGGGGCGCTGGCGGCGGCCTCGGAGGCCACCCCGGCGACGTGGGCCACGCTCCCGCTCGAGCTGGCCATCGAGACCCTCATCGTCGTGGGCGTCGAGATGAAGCTGGCCGGCGAGCTCCACGAGGCGGCCGGGTACCAGGTCGCCCACGACCTCCGCGCCCACGGCCCGCTCCTCGCTCGGGCCTGGTCCGAGACGCGGGGCATCGACCCCAGCGAGCTGGCCCGCCTGGCCCGGCCCGGCGCCACGGGGATGGCGGCCCAGACGGCGTCGGAGATCCTGGGCCGGTCGGCGCGGGACCAGCTCACCCTCCAGATCCGGCGCCGGCTGATGCGCCGGGCCGGGCGCAACACGGTCACGTTCGTCCCGCTCATGGCCGGGGCGGTCGCCGGTGGCGAGCTCAACCGCCGGGCCACCCGCCGGTTCGGGGTGGCCATGGCCCGGACCCTCGGCATCCCGCCGCCCTGACCGTGGCCACCGTCGACCCGGGACCGTCGCGGTGGGCCTTCGGCTCGCCGCTGGAGGCCGACCCCGAGGGGCCGGTGGCCATCGGCGCCGACCTCGAACCCGCCACCATCCTCGCCGCCTACCGCGCCGGGGTCTTCCCCATGCCCGTCCACCACGGGCGCACGCTGGCGTGGTGGTCCCCCGACCCGCGAGGCGTCATCCCGCTCGACGGGCTCCGGGTCAGCCGGTCGCTGGCCAAGTCGGTCCGGCGCCACCACGTCACCGTCGACGCCGCCTTCGACGTCGTACTGGCCAGCTGCGCCGACCCCCGTCGGCCGGGTGGCTGGATCACCCGCGGGATCCGGCGGGCCTACACCCGGCTCCATGCCCTGGGGTGGGCCCACAGCGTCGAGGCCTGGACCGACGACGGGCGGCTCGCCGGCGGGCTGTACGGCGTGTCGATCGGCGGGCTCTTCGCCGGTGAGTCGATGTTCCACCGGGAGACCGACGGGTCCAAGGTCGCCCTCGTCGGTCTGGTCGAGCGCCTGCGCGAGGGCGACGCCGAGCTGCTCGACATCCAGTGGACCACCCCGCACCTCGTCTCCCTCGGGGCCGTCGACCTGCCCCGGGCCCGCTACCTCGACGTCCTCGCCGCGGCCGTCGACCGTCCCCCGCCGGCCGCCCTGGAGCGACCCGACCGCGCCCCCACCCCCGGCCGGCCCTGACCCGCGGGTCCGCCCCCGCCGCGCCGGCGCCATCGCACCACGCTGACCTGGGGACCCGAGCGCGCCTGCCCCGGACGCGGACCGGGGGCCCGCCACCGTCGCACTTGCGTAGTCACCACTCATGACCGGCGGGCCGGACGTGCGTACCGTCACCCTCGCCGAGCTGATCAGTCCGGCCGGATCCGTCCGGCGTCTCGTGCGGGAGACGCCGGGCGGTTCCGCCCCCCGGCGGCCCAGTGCGCTCGGGGAACGGCGCGGGGTGGCAAGATCAGGGTCACCTCGCCGACCTACGGCGGCCCCGGGAGAGCCATGACCACCGAGAACCTCGTCTCCGACCCCGCATCGGGCCTCTTCAGCGAGGCGATGCTGCGGGCGTTGCTGCCGTCGCGGGTCGCCACCGCCCGGCGCACGCTGCGCCAGCTGGGCCTGATCCTGGTATCGGTCGCCGACGGCCCCGAGCCCGACCAGGTGGCCGACGAGGTCCGTCGCGCCATCCGGGACTCCGACATGGCCGCCCGGCTCGACGACGGCACCGTCGCCATCGTCCTGGAGTTCACGCCCAGCGAGGGCTGCCTGGTCGTGGTCGAGCGGCTCCAGCGCCAGATCGCCGACGACCACCCCGACGCCCACGTCCGCTCCGGCGTCGCCTGCTACCCGGCCCACGCCATCTCCGCCGAGGAGCTGGTGGACGTGGCCCAGCAGGCCCTGGCCCGAGCCCACGACGGCAGCGCCGCCATCGCTCCAGTTCCCGATTGACCCTTCGACAGTGGTTGTGCCCGGCCCCCCTCGCCCTGTCGCTTCCCACGGGTCGGCGCCCCGCCTCGGCGCCCCTCACCCTTGTGAGGTGGGCGGCCTGACCGCGGCCAGGTGCCTCGGCGTCCTCGGCAGCGGAGCGGAGCAGCGGAGCGCTGACCGGACGCGAGCGCAGCGAGCCGCACTGGTGCGGAGCCATGGCGAGCACCGAACCGAGGACGCCGAGGCACCCACCACCGTGGGCAGCGTCGTTCGGAGACCTCGCTGGGCCGATCGGCCCCTTTACTGCGCGTGAACGCGGCCGATCCTTCTCGGGTGACCCATCGCGCCGCACCGGGGGTGATCTTCGGCTGCCTCGGACTCGTCCTGGCCGTGCTCGCCATGACCACCGAGCAGGGCTGGCTGGCCGGTGCCGCCGGCATCGCCGCCCTCGCCGCCGGCCTCTTCACCCTCGGCCTGGCCGACCGGCTGCGCCGGGCCCGCGCCGAGGCCGACGAGGCCACCCACAGCGCCGAGGTGGCCCGCGCCGAGAGCGACGGCATGGCCGCCCGCGCTGCCCGCTTCGAGGCCGAGGCCCTCCAGGCCCGGGCCCAGGTGCCCGTCGACCTGACCATCGGGCTCGGGAACCGGGGCGGGCCCTCGGCCGCCGACCTCACCCGCGTCACCGATGGGGAGACCGGCCTGTTCAACACCGCCTTCTTCGCCGTCACCCTCGACAAGCGGGTGTCGGCGGCCCGCCGGGGCCTCCGCCCGCTGGCGCTCGCCCTGCTCGAGCCGGTGACCGGTGTGGCCGACGACGCCCCGGCCCCGGCGATGGGTCGCTCCGTGGCCGACTGCCTGGTCGAGACGTTGCGGGACTCCGACATCGCCTGCCGGCTGGATCAGGGCCTCGTCGCCCTCATCCTCGAGGACACCCCCGAGAACGGTGCCGTCTGGACCGTCGAGCGGGTCCGGCGCCGGCTGGCCGCCAGCGCCGGCGAGGTGACCCTCCGGGCCGGCATCGCCTGCTACCCGGCCCACGCCTTCGACGCCGACCAGCTCCTCGCCGCCGCCCAGGTCGCCCTGGGCTCGGCCCGGGACTGGCGCCAGGACCGCATCGAGGTCGCCGCCCTCCCCGAGGACTGAGGCTCAGCCGCCGCCTGCGCCGTTGCCGAAGGCCTGGACCACGGCGGCACCGATGCCGGCGGCTATGGCCATTCCGGCGATGATCGAGGTGATCATCCACATCGTCATCTGGCGCAGCAGGTCGTGGATCTCGGTCCGGACCTCGGCGAGGTCGGCCTTGGTGACCGGCTGGTCGCTCTTGCTGGCGGGGAACTCGGACATCATGGCGTCGGTCTCCTCCTCGCCGAGGATGGGCGCGAGGGACGTGTGGATGGAGCGCGGTGAGCCTGTGAGAGCACGGCTGGCTTCCTTCTGAAACGGGTGAACGTACAAGGGGAAGTTGCAGCCGATGCCGACGATACGTCACCCAGTGACGTCTCGCAAGGGGGTCTCGGCCAGCTCGGCCTTCACCGCCGCGGTGTCGGCGCCGAGGGGGCGGCCGGCCCAGCGGAGACGTCCGGGGGTGGCCGACAGACGGGCGATCAGGCCCTGCATGGGCACGCCGTCGAGCACCGGGAGGGCGTCGCGGGCGGCCAGGTGGGGGTCGGCCAGGATGTCGCCCATGGTGTGGACGGGGGCGGCGGCGGCGTGGGCCGCCTCGAAGGCGACGAGGACGTCGTCGGCGTCGCGCTCGGCCACCCAGGCGGCGAGCGTGGCGTCGATCAGCTCGCGATGGTCGACGCGATCCGTGAAGGTGGCGACCCGCGGATCGCCACCCAGCCCGATGAGGGCCATGACGCGCTGCGCCACCGACTCGGCCGACGCGCTGATGGCGATCCAGCGGCCGTCGGCGGCCTCGTAGGTGCCCCGAGGCACGGAGTAGGGGATGCCGGAGCCGAGGCGGGGCTGGTCGTAGTCGAGCAGGGCCTTGGCCCCGGGGAGCGGGCCCATCATCTGGAGCAGCGACTCGTAGAGGTTGACATCGACCACCTGGCCCACCCCGCTGTGGACGGCGGTCATGGTGGCGAAGGCGGCGACCACGGCGGTGATCTCGTCGGTCAGGGCGATGGGCGGCAGGAGCGGGCCACCGTCGGTCTCGCCGTTGACCCCGGCGAAGCCGCTCATGGCCTCGGCCAGGGTGGCGAAGCCGGGCCGGCCGGCGTAGGGGCCGTCCTGGCCGAAGCCGGTGACGCGGGTGACGACGAGGCGGGGGTTGGCGGCGATGAGGTCGGCCGGCGCCAGGCCCAGCCGCTCGAGGGTGCCGGGCCGGAAGTTCTCGACCAGCACGTCGGCGGTGGTGACGAGCCGGCGCATCACGTCGAGGTCGTCGGGGTCCTTCAGGTCGAGCACCACCGCCCGCTTGTTGCGGCCCTCGTACTTCCACCAGAGGGTCACGTCGTCGGCCGGGTCCCGCCAGCCCATGGCCCGGGTGGTGTCGCCGCCGTCGGGCCGCTCGACCTTGACCACGTC
>DASYLG010000588.1:0-8613 GCA_036009685.1 Iamia sp.
CTCGGCCAGCGACGCCGACGGCAGGACGAGCCCGTGGCCGACCTCGGGGTGGGTCTCGATGACGGCCCGTTCCTCGGGCGTCAGGGGGCCGGGCTTGTTGAGGATCTCGTCGGCCACCGCGACCTTGCCCACGTCGTGGAGGTACGCCCCCCGGGCCAGGGCCCGCAGGACGTCGGCGTCGAGCCCGAGCCGCAGGCCCAGTTGCACGGCGTAGGCGGCCGTCCGTTGCGAGTGGCCGTGGGTGTAGCGATCCTTGACCTCGACCACCCGGACCAGGGCGCGGAGGTCCTCGGGGTAGCCGTCGACGATCTGGGCCATGGGGTCGTCGTCGAAGGTGGCGGCCAGCACCGCGTCGACCGCCTGGGTCCGGCGGTAGCGGATGGCCACGGCGTAGACCGCCCCGGCGAACCCGGCCAGCAGGAAGCCGTGGTAGTCGAACCACGACAGCTGGCCCTGCTCGCCGAAGCGCAGTGACACCAGGGCGGCCAGCGACATGGCGGCGGCCAGCATCAGGCTGTGCTGGACGGGGTCGTGGCCGAGCCGCCAGCGCCGCCAGTGGAGGGTCGCCAGGGCCAGCAGGGTGCCCCCGCCGACCACGACGGCGCACCACCGGACCAGGTCCTCGCCGGGCAGGAGCCGATCGCCCCCGAGCCCGGACGGGTCCACCACCACGGTTGCCGCCAAGCCCCCGGTGAGGGCCGTCGCCGTGATCATCACGGCGCGGGGGTACCCGGTGGCCAGACGGGCGGAGCGGGCGTTGCGGGGCCGGCTGGCCAGGGCGAGGGAGACGGCGAAGGCCGTGATGGCGAGGTACGGGAGCCGGCCGACCCACCGGTTGCCGGGCTGGCCCAGGACGCCGGGGGTGGTCAGGCCGTGGCCCAGCAGGAGGGCGGCGACGGCGAGGCAGCCGACCGCCAGCCACACCGGCCCGTGCTGGCCGGCACGGGCCCCGGCCACGCTGGCCACGGCGGCGACGCCGAGGGCGCAGCCGGCGATGGCCGTCACCAGGCCGAGGTGGAGGTACGGACCCGGGGCGGCGAGGTCGATCCCGGGCGCCGCCTTCAGGAGGAACAGGATGATGACCGGCCCGAGGAGGGCCAGCGCGAGGCGCGCCCCGCTCCCCGATCGCGTCGGTCTCGTCACCTGCTGCTCATCGACCCCTCTCGGGCGTTCCTGAGGCCCAGGACGGGGTGGCCGGGCCCGTTCAGACCCTGAACTCGAAGGCGGCGAACGACAAGACCTGTCCGGCCCAGGACACGAACGGTGCCGTGCAGCCCGATACCACCATGTTGTTGCCGCCGGCGTTGTTTGACGCGGCCGAGATGTAGCCGATGTGACCGGCCGACGGGCTGGGGAGGGTGCCATCGAAGTGGCCTTGCCCCACCACCCGTGAGGTGATGGTGCACGCGAGATTGTCCTTTTCGCAGTGCCCGGCGCCGACCAGGTACATCCGGATCCGGAAGACCATGTGATTCGGGGCGCCCGTCGCCAGGAAGTAGGAGGGTGATGATCCCGAGTAGGTGCCGCTGGCGCTGAGGATGAGGAAGTCGGCCTGATACCACTGCCCCGACGGTGGCCAGCCCAGCTGGAAGAACCTGCTGAAGCTGCCGGTCAACGTCCAGGTCCCCGGACTTGAAGCGGTGAACGAGGTGGAGTCGAACTTCTCGGAGCAAGGCGGGGTTTCCGCACCTCCTCCCGGGTTCAGCTCGATGACGTTGCCGGCGGCGGTCGCCCACCCGCCGATCTGGACGGGGACGGTCGAAGCGGACGCCGGCGACGAGTGGACGAGGAGGAGGGCCAGGGTCGTGGCGACGGCGACGACCAGGCTCCTCACGGGATGGGTGGGCATGGCGTGCTCCCTTTGTGTCGGGAGGTGCCAGCGTGCGCCTGCTGCCGCGGCCGGGCAAGCGCGAAACGTCAGTCGATCAGCCGCCGGCGACGGCGGGGATGATGGCGACCGTCTCGCCGTCGGGGACGGGCGTGGCCAGCCCCTCGAGGAAGCGGACGTCGTCGTCGGCGACGAAGACGTTCACGAACCGGCGCAGCTGGCCGCCATCGTCGAGCAGACGCTCCTTGAAGCCCGGGTGGGCGCCCTCGAGGCCGTCGAGGACCTCGGCGACGGTGCTGCCGTCGACCGCCACCTCGGCCGAGCCCCCCGTGAGGGTGCGGAGGGTCGTTGGGACACGGACGGTGACGCTCATCGGTGGGGTCTGCTCCTCGTGGCGACCGGTGGCCCGGTCACGGTGTGGTCGGCATGGTAGCGGTGCCTCCGGGGGGACAACCCCCAGGTCGCCCCGCTCCTTCCCGAGCCGGGTCAGCCGGGCGCCGGGTTGGTGGCGGCCTCGTGCTCGAGCTCGTCGATCTTGCGCAGCTCGGCGTCGTCCACGTCCTCGTGGGCGATCTCGCCCGGCTCGGGGGCCAGCGTCGCCGGGTAGGGCTCGTCGAGGCCCGGGATGGAGATGCCCACCACCCACTTGCGCCACAGGTGGCCGCCGACGATCTTGAGCGAGGCGGTGAGCGGCACGGCGAGCAGCAGGCCGAAGAAGCCGCCGAGGGTGCCCCACGCGAGGAGGGCCATCATCACCGCTGCCGGGTGGAGCTGGACGGCCCGCCGCATCACCGTCGGGGTGATGAAGTGGTTGTCGATCTGCTGGACGACGACCATCACCACGGCGACGAGGACCGCCGTCTTGACGTCCTTGGTGGCCAGGGCGATCACGATGCCGGGCACGGCGCCGACCCACGGCCCGATGAGCGGGATCATGTTGAAGAGGCCGGCGATCATCCCGACGACCAGCCACAGCGGCAGGCCGATGATCCAGAGTCCGATCGACGCCATCGTGCCCACGATGAACGCCACCGCCAGCTGGCCCCGGAAGAACCCGCCGATGGCCGCGTTGAGCCGGTGGGCGATGAAGTCGACCTCGACCCGCGACCGGTCGGGGATCAGCTCCTCGATCCGCTTGCGCACGTCGGGCAGGTCGACCAGGAGGTAGAAGGCGAGGAAGGGCCCGATCACGAAGATGATCCCGACGTGGAAGACCCGGATGGCGTACTCCCGGACGGTGTCGAACTGCTCGCTGACGTCCTGGTCCTCGTTCTGGTTCGCCTGGTCCTCGATCTCGTCCACCGACGGGATGTGGACCGGCCAGTCGTCGTCCTCGGATGTCTTCGAGAGGTCGTTGAGCCAGTCCTCGGCGTCGCCCCGCAGCTCGGGGCCCCGCTCGGACAGCTCGTCGGCCTGGTTGGCGATCAGCGGGTAGACGATCGCCCCCACCCCGGCGAACAGCAGCAGGACCATGCCGAAGGCGGCGAGCGCGCCCAGCAGGCGCGGCAGCCCCCGGCGCTCGAGCCGGTTCACGATCGGGTTGAGCAGGAAGACGAGGGCGCCGGCGAGGATCAGCGGCGGGAAGATCACCCGGAAGACCCAGCCGAGGAAGCCGATCAGCCCGACGACGAACACCACGCCCACGATCCACCAGGCGGTGCGACCGACCCGGGCGAGGCGCTCCTCCATCCGGGTGACGGTAGTGGCGCCGTCAGCCGATCGTGGCGAGGTGGCCGGCGACGACCTCCTCGACGAGCCGCTCGACGTCGGCCCGCGAACGCTCCGCCCCGACGCGAGCGGTGAGGGAGATGCTGGGGATGCGGTCCTCGACCCCGTCGTAGACGGCGCCGGCGACGGCCAGCACGGGAACGCCCAGGTCGGCGGCCAGCTCCGCCACCCCGCCCACGACCTTGCCCTCGAACGACTGGGCGTCGAGGAAGCCCTCGCCGGTGATCACCAGGTCGGCTCCCTCGAGCTGCTCGTCGAGACCCAGCTCGTCGGCCACCAGGTCGAAGCCGGGGACGATGGCGGCCCCGACGGCGGCCAGCCCCCCGGCCAGCCCGCCCGCCGCGCCCCCGCCCACGATGGCGCGGACGTCGACGCCGTGGTCCTCCTCGTAGACCTGGGCCAGCCGGGTGAGACGGCGGCGCAGCAGCTCGACCTGGGCCGGCGTGGCGCCCTTCTGGGGAGCGAAGTCCTCGGCGGCGTCGATGAAGCGGGTCCGGACGTCGGTGGCCACCTGGATGTCGATGCCCCGCAGGCGCTGCACGGGGTGGATGGCCCGCAGGGCGCCCAGCCCGCCGTCGGTGGTGGCCGACCCGCCCACGGCGACGATCACCCGGCGGGCGCCGAGCTCGATGGCCTGGGCGATCAGCTCGCCGGTGCCGTAGGTCGACGCCGAGATGGGGTCGTTCCCGTCGGGGCCGCCGAGGAGGGCGATGCCCGAGGCGAGGGCCGACTCGATCACGGCCGTGCCCCGGTGCAGCCGCCAGGCGGCCTCGACCGGGTCGCCCAGCGGGTCGGTGACGAGCGTCGTGCGGTTGGGCCCGCCCAGGGCGTCGAGCGTGCCCTCGCCGCCGTCGGCCATGGGGACCTCGTCGCACTCCCAGCCGGCGGCGCGGGCGGCCCGGCCGATGGCCGCCGCGACCTGGGCCGCCGAGGCCGTGCCACGGAACTTGTCGGGGGCGGCCACGACGCGCATCGGGAGATCCTCCCACCTGGTCAGGCCCCGACCCGTCCGTTACCGTCCGACGGGATGTCCTCTCGTCCGGTCGTGATCGTGTCCAACCGGGGCCCGGTGGCGTTCCACCGCGACGATGACGGCCGTCTGGTCGGCAAGCGGGGCGCCGGCGGGCTGGTGTCGGGGCTGGCCCCGCTGGTGGCGGACACCGAGGCGATCTGGGTGGCGGCAGCGCTGTCCGACGCCGACCGGGAAGCGGCGGCCGAGGGCGTCGTCGAGGCCGGCGGCCTCCGGGTCCGCACCGTCGTGCTCGACCCCGAGGACCTGCGTCTGGCCTACGACGTGGTCAGCAACGAGACGCTGTGGTTCGCCCACCACGGCCTGTTCGACGGCTACGACGAGCCGACCTTCGACGCCGCCTGGTACGCGGCGTGGGACGCCTTCCGCCGGGTCAACGCCGCCTTCGCCGCGGTGGTGGCCGAGGTGGCCCCCGAGGGGGCGGCGGTGCTGGTCCAGGACTACCACCTGCCCCTCCTGGCCACGGCTCTGGCCGCCACCCGCCCCGACGTGGGCTGCGTCCACTTCAGCCACACCCCGTTCGCCCGCCCGGCCGAGCTGGCGGTCCTCCCCCGTGCCGTGCGTGAGGAGCTCCTCGGCGGCCTCGCCGCCCACCGGGCCTGCGGCTTCCACTCCGAGCGCTGGGCCGGCGCCGCCCGCGGCTGCGCCCGGGCCGTGGGCGTCGACCTCACGACGTTCGTGGCCCCGCTCGGGCCCGACCCCGCCGACCTGGCCGCCACCGTCGCCGGCGAGGCCTGCGTCGCCGCCGGGGCCGACCTCGACGCCCTGGTCGGCGACCGGGCCTTCCTGGTGCGGGTCGACCGCATCGAGCTGTCGAAGAACATCAAGCGGGGGTTCCAGGCCTTCGACCAGCTGCTGGCGAGCTGGCCGGAGTGGCGGGGCCGGGTGACCTTCGGCGCCTTCGTCTACCCGTCGCGCCAGGACGTGCCCGCCTACCGCCAGTACCGGGCCCAGGTCGACGTGGCCGTGGCGGCCGTCAACCGGCGGTGGGGCACCGACGACTGGACGCCGATCGTCTACGAGACGGGCGACGACTACCCCCGCTCGGTCGCCGCCCTCCGCCGCGCCGACGCCGTGCTGGTGAACCCGATCCGCGACGGGCTCAACCTGGTGGCCAAGGAGGCCGTCCTGCTGTCGGACCGCGACGCCGTGCTGCTGCTCAGCGAGGGCGCCGGGGCCCACGACGAGCTGGCCGGCCCGGACGCGGCCGTCACCGTCGACGCCTACGACGTCGTCGCCGCGGCCGAGGCCCTGCACCAGGCCCTGGCGATGCCGGCCGACGAGCGGGCGGCCCGGGCCACCACCCTCCGCACCCGCGTGGCCGACCGCACCCCCGAGCGCTGGCTCGCCGAGCAGCTCGCCCACGCCTAGCTCCCCGCACCCCGAGCCGGCGATCAGATCCGGCGGGTTCCCGCCGGATCCGATCGCCGGTTCGAAGGGTGGGTGGGTCTAGAGCAGCGAGCGGAGCCAGGCGATGGCCCCGTCGGTGCCCTCGACGACGACGTCGGCGCGGGCGATGACCTCGGGGGCGGACTCCTCGTCGAGGACGCCGACCTTGACCACGTCGAGGCCCTTGTCGGCCAGGCGGTCGAGGGCGTCGAAGGCGGGGATGTCGCCCACGTCGTCGCCCACGAAGCAGGCGGCGTCGCAGCCCATGGCCAGGTCCTCGACCACCACGCCCTTGTCGGGCGTCTCGGGTGGGTGGACCTCGACCGACCTCCGGGCCGGGCGGACGGTCAGCCCGTGGCGCAGGGCGATCGCCTCGGCCAGGGCCTGGACCTCGGGGGCAGCCTCGGGCACCCGGCGGTAGTGCACGGTGAGCGAGAGCCGCTTGACCTCCACCGTCACCCCGGCCGGAGCGGCCGCCTGCAGGTCCTCGGCGGCGGCCGCGACCGGTGCCCGCCAGCGCTGCGACTCGGGCAGGTCGGCGACGGCACCCTGGTCCCGGCGCTCGAGGCCGTAGAGGCCCGAGAGGTGCAGCCGCTCGTCGGGCAGGTGGCGGACGAGGACGTCGACGGGCCGACCGGAGACCACGCCGACCACCGCCGCCCGCTCGGCCAGGTCGCCCAGGACCTGGACGGCACCGGGCCCGGGGACGGCATCGGCGGGGTCGTCGACGATGGGCGAGAGGGTGCCGTCGAAGTCGGTGAGCACGGCCGCGGTGACCAGCTGCTGGCGCAGCCGGTCGGTGGGATCCATGCCCCCATGATGGCGGGCCGGGACGCCGGAGCCCACTGGCTCGGACCGATGTCCGCCGGTGTTCACCTCAACCGGTGACGGAGTCGGCCCCCAGGACCACCACGACGTCGGCGTCGGCGTCGGCGCCGTTGCCGGCGAGGGCCTCGGTCGGCTTGGCGCCGACCTGAGCCGAGCCGAGCGACAGCAGCGAGGCGACCGCCTGGGCGTCGGCCAGGGCCTCAGGGGTGGCGTAGATCATGCTGACGTCGACGTTCTCGCCCGCCGGGTTGCCCGTCTCGGTGACGTAGCCGGCCGAGCCGAGGATGGCGGCGTTGTCGGCCGCCCAGTCGACGGTCTCGGTGGCGTTGATGACGGCCACGGTGATGTCGGCCGGGACCTGGGTCTCGCCGGTGATGGCAGCGGTCGTGGTCGTCGAGCTCTCGATGGGCACCGTCGTGGCGTCCCCGGCGCCGGCGGTGGTGCTGCTCGCCGTGCTCTCGGTGGGCTCGTCGGTGCTGGCGTCCTCGTCGCTGCCCCCGGCCGAACGGGCCAGGAGGGCGAGGCCGATGACGATGGCGACGACGAGGACGACCGCACCCCGCAGGGTGGCGTCGTCGCGGCTGGGAGCGGTCATCGGCGGGCCGCCTGGCTGCCGGTGCCCGTGGAGCGGGCCCGCTGCCGGGCGTCGCGCAGACGGCGGAGCCGCCGCACGAGGAGGGGGTCGTGGGCGAGGGCGTCGGCGTCGTCCGTCAGCTGCCCCAGCAGCTCGTAGTAGCGGGACGCCGAGAGCTCGAATCGCTCCTGGATGGCCGTCTCCTTCACCCCACCTTCGGCCCACCACGACCGCTCGAAGTCCAGGATGGCTCGGTCACGCTCGCTCAAAGACACGGGCAACAGGTTGGTCACGTGGCGGCAGCCCATGCAAGCACCCCCCTGACCACCCGCCTCGGGGAGGTCGGGGGCCAGGGGGGTGCGGTGCTCTCCGAGGGGACCGATCAACCGGCCGGCGTGCCCACGAACAGGCGCTGGGCGGCGGGTGATCCGCCCGTCAGGTCGCCCTCGTCCCGCACGTTGAGGCGGACCTTGACGGCGTCCGGCGTGATGGTGATGCCGTTGACCGACTCCCGGGTCCCGGGGTCGGCGGCGGGCAGCGCCTGGCGGGAGAACTGGAGGCCGTCGAGCGAGTGGACGAGCACGGGGTCCTCGTCGACTCCGCCGGGGCCTTGGCCGAGCACGATGGCGACGCCGAGCGGGCCCACGGCGTAGGCGTAGATCCCGGACCCGCGGGGCACATCGATCAGGTCGTTGACGTCGACGGTCGTCACCGCGCCGCCCGCCTCGACCCGGTGCACCTCCACCTCCTGGTCCGGCCCCGGAGCGGCCGTCACCAGCACGGGACGGCCGCCGGTCACCCCGACGGTGAGGATGCTGCGCCCGGTGGTCAGCGGCGTGGATGTCCAGGCCTGCCCGTCGACCGAGTGCCAGCCCACCTGGTCGAAGGCCATGTCGTCGGAGGGGTCGTCGTCGTCGAGCGTCGTCTCCGCGACCAGCCAGAAGCCGTCGTCGGCGGCCAGCAGACGCTGCTGCTGCGGGTCGACGTAGGCCGACGTCCCGTCGAGGGTCTCGACCGACACGAGGCCGCCGTCGGCGTCGGTGGCGAAGAGGTGGGTCTGGCCCTGGGCGACCGCCACCTGCTCCGGGGTGAGGCCGAGGTCGGCCCACGGCAGGAGGTCGACGACGGGCTGCTCGTCCCGGCAGATCACACCATCTTCGGGGCTTACCCGGGGGGCAGCCGGGGGGGCCGTACTCGACGGCGGGACCTCGGCGCCGGGGTCACGTGCCGGTGCCG
>DASYLG010000589.1:0-3711 GCA_036009685.1 Iamia sp.
GAGTCGATCCCGTGCTGGTCGCGGAAGAAGCAGCCGAACATGTTGCGGAAGTAGTAGGAGCTGGGCGGCTCGGGGATGAGGTCCTTGACCCCGCCCCAGGCCCGGTGCTCGGTCCACACGTCGTCGACCCGCTCGAGGATGTAGGGGATCCAGCCGATCTGGCCCTCGGAGTAGGCCAGCTTCAGCTGCGGGAACTTCACCAGGTTGCCGCTGAAGAGCCAGTCGCTCATCGACACCATGGCGTTGTTGAACGAGAGGGAGGCGGCGACCGCGACCGGCGCGTCGGCGGAGGTGGCCGGCATGCGCGACGACGACCCGATGTGCATGTTGATGGTGGTCTCGGTCTGCTCGCAGGCGGCGAAGAACGGGTCCCAGAAGCCGGAGTGGATCGACTCGAGCCCGAGGTGCGGCGGGACCTCGCTGAAGCAGACGGCGTGGACGCCCCGCTCGGCGTTCCGGCGGACCTCGGCGGCGGCCAGCTCGGCGTCCCACAGCGGGATGATGACCAGCGGGATCAGGGCGCCGCCCGAGTCGCCGCACCACTCCTCGACCATCCAGTCGTTGTAGGCCCGGATGCAGGCCAGGCCCATGTCCCGGTCGGGGTGCTCGGTGAAGGTCTGGCCGCAGAAGCGGGGGAACGACGGGAAGCACAGCGACGCCTCGACGTGGTTGATCTCCTGGTCCTCGACCCGGGCCTTGGGGTCGTAGCAGCCGGGCCGCATCTCGTCGTAGGTCATCGGCGTCATCGTCATGTCGTCGCGGGAGTACCCGACGGCGGCGACGTGGCGCTTGTGGATGTAGACGAGGTCGCCGAAGACCCAGCAGTCGGCCGGGCGCCCGTCGTCGGTGAACTCCTGCTCGTAGGTGCCCCCGCCGATGTGCTTCATGCCGCCGACGCGGCGCCGCTCGATGCGGGGACCGTCGGCCCGGTACCTCTCGGGCAGCCACGTCTGCCACACGTGGGCCGGCTCGACCACGTGATCGTCGACGCTGATGATCTTGGGAAGCTCGGCCATGTGTCCTCCGGGGGCGCGGCCCGAATCTGACGGGTCGTCAGATCTTACCCTGACGACCCGTCAGGGAGTCACAGCCAGCCGGTCGGCCCCCCTCAGAGGCGGACCGCAGCCAGCCGGTCGAGGGCCAGGCGGGCCAGTGCGACCCGCTGGTGGAGCAGCGCCGCCCGTCGCTCCTCGGGCAGGTCGGCGACGTGGGACAGGTCGACGGCGGTGAGCCCGCTGCGGACGGCGAGGGTGACGAGGTAGGCGAGGACGACATCGCCCGGTGCGACAGGTGCGCCCTCGGCCGCCAGCCCCGCGCAGTAGGCGTCGACCACGATGTCGTGCACCGGCGTCATCAGGCCGACGTCGCCTTCGGCCCGGCCGTCGTAGGCCCCGGCCACCAGCTGGGCCAGGTCCGTGCCCACCGCCATCGAGGACCCGTAGGACCAGTCGACGAGGACGAGGTCGGTGCCGTCGTCGAGGATGTTGGCCGGGGTGGCGTCGCCGTGGCCCAGGGCGTGATCGGACTCGTCCAGCCGACCGAGGAGGTCCGGCAGGTCGTCCGCGAGCCGGGCGAGGTCGGACCGGAGATCGGGGTCCGACGCCGTCGCCGCCGCCACCATCGGGTCGGACCAGGTGGCGTCGTCGGCCAGCCACGGCAGTACGGCGTGGACGACCTTCCCGTCGACGTACTCGGCCAGCCGGCGCCGGCGCAGGCCCAGCTCGGCGTCGACCCGGCGCTGGGGCCAGCGCCCGGCGAGGCGACCCAGGCCCTCCGCCGCTCGGCGGTAGGTCGGCAGGTCCCACACGGCCCGGTCGTCGACGTCCTCGAGCCACAGGACGATGCGGTCGTCGTCCTCGTCGAGGTGCCAGAGCCGGGGCATCCGGAGCCCGTCGGGCACGTCGGCCGCCAGCCCGCAGCCGTAGGCCCGGGGCTCGTCGCGCCAGTCGAGCTCGCGCAGCAGCTCGGCGTGCGCGAAGTCGGGGATCAGACGCCAGTGGGGCGCGGCCGAGGCCGGCTGGAGAGTCTTGGCGAACAGCGACCAGGGGGTGCCGTCGTCGAGCGTGCCCCGCACCCGGTCGAGGCGCTCCGTGGTCATGTTGTCGACGCAGTGGTCCGCGGGAGCCAGCTCCCACCGATCGATGTCGGCGTCGGGTCGGTCCAGCGCTCGGCGCACGATCGGAGTCAGCTGCTCGGCGGTCGTCGCGGTGACCGGGTCGGCATCCATCGGCAGGGCCCTTCATGGCCGGAACGGGGATCGTCAGGTACCCTGACGATCTTCCGGGCACGGTACGATGACGCCATCCCATCTGTCAACGAGCGCTCGTCCGCCGACGTCCCGACGCCTCCTGCCCACGTGCTGGCGTATCAGGAGGCCCTGGCGCGCCGCATCGCCCGCGACGTGCCGCGCCACATCCTCGCCCGGCGCCCGGACATCGCCACGCTCCACCCCGGCTGGCGGGCCCGGCAGATGCGGGCGCTGTCGCTCATCCCCCCGGGAGGTGCCTCGCTGACCGAGCTGGCGGCGCTCCTCGGGATGGCCAAGCAGTCGGCGGCCGAGACGGTCGCGGCGCTGGTCGAGGTCGGCCTGGTCGCCTCCGAGGCGGACCCCGACGACCGGCGCGCCGTCGTCCTCCGCCCCACCCCGCTCGGTCGTCAGCTGGCCCTCGACGTCCACGCCGCCATCCTGGCCGTCCAGGACGAGTGGGCCGCCGAGGTCGGGCCCCGGCGCCTGGCGACCTTCCTGGCCGTGATGGACGAGCTCGGGCTGGCCGTCGAGGACGGCGGATGAGGCGCTCCCGACCGGTGGGGTGCGGGCGCCGCCGGTCGGCCATGATCTCGCCATGAGGCTGTGGGGGAAGGCGCTCGTCGTGATCGCGGTCGGCGGGCTGCTGGCCGGGTGCACCGGCGGCGATGGTGACGACGAGGCGCGAGATGGGCCGGCGACGACGACGACGGCCGACGACGGCAGCGAGATCCAGGTCATGGACGGCACCGCCGTGCTGGAGGCGGTCGGGCCGTCGATGGCGCTGGTCGAGACGCCGCTCGGATCCGGCTCGGCCGTGCTCCTCGAGGACGGCCACCTGGTCACCAACGCCCACGTCGTCGACCCCTACGGCGAGGCCGACGTGACCTTCGCGGGCGAGGAGCCCCAGCCCGTCGAGGTGGTCGGCGTCGACGTGGCCGCCGACATCGCCGTGCTGGGCCCGGTCGAGACCGACCTGCCCGGGCTGGCCATGGACAGCGCGGCCGACATCCCCGCCGGCGCCGACCTCTACCTCGTGGGCTTCCCGGGCGACACCGACGACGTCGAGGTCACCATCGCCCGGGGCGTGCTGTCGCGGCGCAGGGAGGCGGCGGGCTGGGGGCTCGACCTGCTCCAGACCGACGCCGCCATCAGCGGCGGCCAGAGCGGCGGCGCCACCGTGGACGCCACCGGCAGGGTCGTGGGTATCTCCGGGTACTCGTTGGACGAGTCCTTCGCCCTGGCCCTGACGGGCGAGGACGTCCAGGCCTCGGTCGACGCCATCCTCGCCGGCGACGGCGACGACTGGCCCGTGCTCCCGCCCGACGACGCGGCGACGGAGACCGAGACCACCGTCGAGGTCGGGTTCGACCACCTGTACCTCCCCGAGGGGGCCACCGGCGGCGAGCTCGTGGTCACCACCGACGAGGACGCGTCCATCGACGTGACGGACCTGGAGCTGTATC
>DASYLG010000590.1:0-2007 GCA_036009685.1 Iamia sp.
CAGTCACTGCTGAGCAGAGCCTTGATCGTTGTCATCGTGGAGCTGGTGACGTGGGCGCTTCTCGTCGTTAAAGTGGCGTGATGAGGCCCGTGCGTGATCGTGATCGATCGGACCGAGACGTCGGGCGACCGCGACCGTCGATCGATCGCCCAAATCCGACGAGATACGAACGCGAGTTCGACTCGCGAACCGAGAAGTAGCGCCTGACGTCCCGGCCCCTCGTATGAGCGGCCGGCACGCGCAACCAGATGGTGGCACCATCGCTCCATGAGCGACGCACCCATCGCCGTGTCCGTGCAGGCCGAACCCAAGGACGCCGCCTCCTGGCTCGCCCTCGCTCGCCGGGTCGACACCGGCGGCTTCGCCACCTTCTACGCCGCCGACCACCCGGGCTCGGGGGCGTCGCCGTTCGTGGCCCTGGCCGCGGCGGCGGTGGTGACCGAGCGGGTGGCGCTGGGCACGTGCGTGGTGAACGCCGGCCTGTGGGAGCCCATCGCCCTCGCCTCCGAGGTGGCCACGCTCGACGTGCTGTCGGGCGGCCGGGCTCTCCTCGGCCTGGGCGCCGGCCACACGCCGGCGGAGTGGGAGGCCGTCGGGCGCACCGTCCCGTCGGCGGGGGAGCGGGTCGACCGGCTCGAGGAGGTCGTGGCCGTCGTGCGGCGGCTGCTGGCCGGCGACGAGGTGACGGTCGAGGCTCTCCAGGTCCGGGCCACCGCGGCCCGGTTGGCCGAGCCCCGACCGGTGCAGGACCCGGTGCCGCTCATGGTCGGCGGGGCCGGCCGGAGGGTGCTGGCCCTCGGGGCGCGGGAGGCCGACGTCGTCGGCGTCACCGGCCTGGGCCGGACCCTCGCCGACGGCCACCGCCACGCCGTCGACTGGACCGAGGCCGACCTGGAGGCGTCCTTCGGCGCCCTCCACGCCGCCATCGCCGCCGCCGGGACCGCCCCGGCGATCGAGGCCCTCGTCCAGCACGTCGAGGTCACCGACGACCCGGAGGCGGCGGCCGCCCGGCTCGGCGCGCGACTGGACCTCGACCCCGCCCACCTGCTCGACGTGCCCTACGTCTGGCTGGGCCCGGTCGACGCCATCGCCACCCAGCTCCGTCGGCACCGGGAGCGCTGGGGCGTCGACCGCTACGTGATCCGGGTCCCGGCCCTCGACGCCGCCACCGAGATCCTGCGGATCCTCTGAGAGGCCGAGCCTGCGAGGCCTCTCCAATGTGACGGGCGGTCTGGGCTGCGACGGAGTCGCCGCCCAGATCGTGGCTCGGAACCTCCCCTGACGGCGGTCCGGCCGATCTCCCGCGACCACCTCTCTGCAGAGGTTCTGAGGGTCGGCACTGGGCGGGCCCAGGTCCGACGTCGAGGGTGGGTCGCACCAACCCCCACCTCATAGAGGACACACCATGGCCCGATCCACCCTTCTCGCTGCCGGCGTGCTGACGGCGGCCCTGACTGCCGGCGGTGCCGCCGGCCTGATCCTGGGCACGCCGATGATCAGCGGCGCCCAGGAGGGGTCGACCACGACCCAGGACGACGGCACCACCACCGCCCCCGACGACGGCACCACCGCCCCCGAGGCGGGCGACGAGGGCACCGCCCCCGACGGTGAGCGGCCCGAGGGCTGCGCCGAGGGCGAGGGCCGTGGCGGCGGGGCTCCCGCGCCCGAGGGCGAAGCCCCGGCCGACGAGGCCCCCGCGGGCGAGGGGTCGTCCACCGCCTCGACCTGACGGCGATCACCGAGACCAGGTGCGTCCCCGGACGCGGCGACGGCGGGCCCGTGAGGGCCCGCCGTCTGCACGGGTAGAGCGGCACCGACCGGAGACGGGGGAGGGGTGGTGTCCCCGATCGGTGCCGCACCATGCCAAGGACCCGGCGTGGTCGCGGGGCCCCTGGGCGATCGATTGAGTTGTGGTCGGCCGCAGCACCGACACCTCGGTGCACGCATGCATCGAGACCTGCGCACCATACGCCATGACGGGCGGTGATGACACTTCAGCCCAGTGTG
>DASYLG010000591.1:0-6025 GCA_036009685.1 Iamia sp.
CCGCGAGGGGTGGTGGGCCGGCGCCCTCGTCTCCACGGAGTACGACGACGACTTCGTCCACACCTTCGACCCGGTCCGCGGTGCCGTCCCCACGGTGGACGCCACGGCCAACGCCTGCACGGTCTGGTCGCGGGTGGCCCGGGACGAGCCGGCCGGCGCCCGGCGAGACCGCCTGGTCGCCGCCATCGGCCGCGCCGTCGGCTTCCTCGCCCGGCTGCAGCGCCCGGACGGCGCCTGGACGCTGTCCCGCTCGGGCCCGGACGACGATCGTCTCCCCGTCCGCGAGCTGAGCATCCGCTTCGCGGTCCTGGGCCTGACCGACGCCCTGCGGGTCGCGGGCCTCGACCCCGCCGTCGTGACCGAGGCCGAGGCGGCCCTCGAGCGGGTGGAGGTCTTCCTGCTCCGGACCGCCCTCGATGACGGCAGCGGCTGGAACGACCGGTTCGACCCAACCGACTCGCGCCACGCGCGGGCCGAGCCCACGGCCCTGCTGCTGGAGCCCGCCCGCCGCCTGGCCGGGCTGGGCGATGTCGCCGAGGGGGCCGCAGCCGCGGTGGCCCGGTCGCTGCTCGACGACGAGGGGGCCACCCTGGTCCGGTCCTTCTGGGTGCCGACCTGGGATGGCGTGGCGCCGACCAAGCTCGTCTGGGAGCAGCCCCGCCACGCCGTGGCCGGGGCGGGCGTCCTGGCCGGGCCCCTCGACACGCCGGCGGCCGTCGCCGCCGCCCGCCGGGTGGCCACCACCCTCGTGCAGACCGAGGTGCACGGCCACTGGTACGACCTCGAGGCGGCCGCCGCCGGCGAGGTCATCGCCTTCGTCAGCAACACCCTGCTGAGCCTCCGGGCCCTCCAGGCGTGGAAGGGGGCCTGGGTCGCACCGTCTGCGTGAGTAAGTGTACTCACGCATTGGTACTTGTTTGACACACCGCGTCGAGGGGAGCAGACTGAGACCTGTCCGACGAGGAGGGCTCTGTGACCACGACGAACCCGACACCCCGCTCTCTCCTCGACCGCCTGACGGGCGGCCTTGCCATCGGCCGGTCGCCATGGCAGGGTCAGACCCACAACCCACGCCACCGGCCACGTTCCCGCCGGGGCACCTCCTTCTGCGAGGTCCCCCCGTGCTGAACCGACCCGTTGACCTGATCACCCCCCTCGGCCCCCAGGCCGTCCGGGGCTACGAGCGCACCTGCGAGCTGAACCGGGAGGGCATCCCCCGCACGCTCGTCGTCGGCCCCGACGCCTGGGCCGAGATCCCCGCCCTCCTCGCCCCCGCCGGCGTCTCCGTGGGCGACCGCCCCTGGATCCACGTCGGCGGCGGGGGCCTGGGCCTCACCGCTCGGTGGGTGCTGGCCGCCCTGACCGTCGTCACCTACCGGCGGGGCACGCCGTCGCCCGCCGTCGCCCAGGCGCGCCACGCCGTCGCCGGGCGCCGGCTCGGTCGCCGGTGGGACCAGGACGAGGACGAGGCCCAGGACATCGCCGTCCACGCCCTCCAGAAGCCGTGGGTCGGCAACCCCGACCCCCACCTGAAGACGCTGCGCCAGCAGCTCAGCTCCGAGGGCGACGGCCGGGAGACCGACACGAACCCCCGCCGGACGATCCGCCAGGTGATGGACGTCCTGACCCCCGAGGGGATGGCGCCCGACGACGTGCGGCTCGACGACATCTGCGAGGTGGCCGAGGTCCCGGGCGAGACCCGGCTGCGCTCGTTCCTCGACGTCGCCTACCGGCTCGGTCGAGCCGGTGCCTCGGCCAGCCTGGCCATCCCCTCGTCCGACGTCGACGTCGTGGCCGACACCATCGTCGCTGCCCTCGAGGACCAGCCGACCCGGGCCTGCCAGCGCATGCGGGCGATCCTGGCCGGCCGCGGGGGCGGCGGCATCAAGATCGACCTCACCGGGCTGCCCGCCCCCGGGGGCGACGGCGGCACCGCTCAGGACCTCGAGCGCGACGTGGTCGAGGACCCCTACTGCTGGCACGAGGGCACCGCCTCGGCCGACGATCGGCCCCCGCTGTGGGTGCTGCTCGAGCATCTCAGCGACGACGACGGCCACTTCGACGGCGAGGCCGCCCTCCACCTCGCCGCCACCGAGACCGCCGGCCGGGTCGGCGGGTCGCCGTCGGTGGCGGTGATGCGCAACCGGGTCGGCGCCCAGGTCCTCGACGCCCTGTCCGCCCGCGCCCGGATCGCCCTCGCCGACCGCCTGGACGACGTCGACAACCGGCCCGACGCCCGCACGACCATCACCATCGCCGTGGCCGACGGCCTCCTCGACGACATCCCCCCGGCCGCCCGGTGGGCGGCCGCCGAGTGCCTCGCCGGCATCTACACCAAGGTGCGGCCCGTCCCCTGAGGACGGGGTGGTGGGCGCATCGCCACCCACCCACCAGACTGCGAGGGTGGACCTGGCCGACGCCGACGCCGCGCCCTTCCGGCTGCCGCTGGCGTGGGACGAGGAGCTCCGGCTCTGGCGGGGCGACGCCGGTTCGGCCGTGCCGGACGGCCCCCTCGGCTCCAGCCCCGTCGGGGCGCCGGGCCTCGAGCTGGTGGTCGACCGTCTGACCGGACGCCCGCTCTCGGCGCTGGCCCACCCGACGGCGCGGCTGGGCGGCGGGCTGACCCTGGCGCGCGCCCTGCCGGACCGGGCGGTGCTCGAGGTCGCCCGCCCCACCGCCGACTCCCTGGCCCTCGCCGTGGCCTGCTGGGAGCTGGCCGAGACCGGGCTGGTGCCGGCCCGCGCCCGACCCGTCGCCCTCCTCGAGGCCGCCGGCCACGCCCTGGACCCGCTGGTGGGGCCGGCCCGGGAGGAGGCGGCGGAGGCCTACGTCCCGCTGCTGGCCGACGCCCGGGAGCGGCTGGCCTCTGCTCCTCCCCCCGGCCTCACGCCCGACGAGCGGGAGCACCTCGCCGACCTCGCCGACCGGCTGCCGTCGGACCGGCCGACGACGACGGCGCCGCTCCGCCCGCACCGGCCCGCCGCACCGGTCCCCGACCACCGGGCGTCGTGCCCGTCGGCGGTGACGATCGCCTCCGGCACGGTGGCGCTCGACGGGCACCCGCTGGCCGCCGTCCCCCCGGCCACCGTGGCCGTGCTCGTGGTGGCCCCGGCGGCCGCCGCCTTCGGGTCCGTCGACCCCAGGGCCCGTCCGGCGCCGATGCTCGACGCCCTCGGGCGGCCCGTTCGCGTCGATCCCGCCACCGTCGTGGTCCACCTCGTGGTGCCGGCGACGCCGCCGGCGGTCGTCGAGCGGCGGGCGCGCCGCGACGCGGCGTGGGCCGAGCTCGTCGTGCTCGCCGCCACCGGGGGGACGACGCCCCGATCCGACGGGCCGGCGACGGCCGCCCTGGGGCTCGCCCTGCTGGCCGAGGGCGCCGAGGGAGCAGCCCTCGCCGCCCTCGCCGTGGCCGGCACGGTGGACGACCGCTGGGCCGCCGCCGCCGGAGCCATCGCCGGCCGGCCCGTGCCGGCACCGCGCCGGGTGCCGTGGGAACGGCTGCTCTGGCCCCGGATCGAGGGCGTCGCCGCCTCGTTCAGCCGTTGACGATGTCGCCGGCCGGGTCGGCGGCCAGCTCGTAGACCCCCGGCGTCCGGACGAAGCGCCGCGGGGGGTAGGGCGAGGTCACGTCGACGTCGACGTCGGCGACCCGGATGGCGTGGCGCCGGGTGGCGAGCAGCCGGGGCAGGTCGTCGGCGTCGGGCTCGGAGATGCGCACCAGGCGGACCTCGTGGATCACCTCGTCGGCGTTCGGGTCCCAGGTGCCGAAGAACGGCAGCAGCACGAAGCGGTCGGCGTCCCTGCTGCCCCACCCCGGGGGAGGGACCTCACGGCGGGCGACGACCAGCGCCCCCGGATCCCGGCCGTGGACCTCCAGGGCGAGGTCCACGACGAGCGTCGCGCCCAGCGCCGCCCGCCACCGCTCCACGTGCTCGACCACCACGGCCCAGCCCGGGTCGTCCCGCCAGCGGGCGATGTGGCGGGGTGGCGCGGCGGGCGCGCCGGACGTCCGGTGCACCCGGACGTCGGCCCCCAGCTCCTCGGTGCCGAGGGGCCGGACGACGGCGGCGGTCCAGGCCCGGTTGCCCCGGACGACGGCGGTCCAGTCCTGGTCGGAGGGGGCGGCGCCGACCGGCGTCGGGAGGCGGCACCCCACGACCCACGGACGCTGACCGGGCCCGGCCGGGGCGTCGGCGCCGAGGATCTGCAGCGCCGGTCGGGAGCGGGGCCGACCGTCGCCGCCCGGCCGGTTCATGCGGCTGGGCACCCCCAGCGCCCCCGGGCTGCCGGTGACGATCTGCTGGACCAGCAGGGCGGCCCGCGGCCCGCGGTCGGCCTCCTCGAGCATGACCGCCTCCCGCACGGGGAGGCCCGACGGGTCGACCGCCAGGTCGAGGGGGCGGACGAAGTCGACGGTGATCGTGGTCGCGCTCACGGTGCCAGCGCTCCGGTGCGGACGGCGACCTCGAGCCAGCGGCGGGGCAGCTGGGTGACGTCGGGGAGGCCCAGGGCGAACCGCCCGTCCGGGGCGAGGGCGGCGCCGACGGCGGCCAGCCAGGGCGAGGCCCCCGGAGCGATGTGCCGGACGAAGGTCGCCACCTCGGCGGCCGAGCCGGTCTCGCCGGCGGCCACGAGGTGGCGGACGAGGGCCTCGGCCTCGTCGGCCAGGGTGGGCGGACCCCCGACACCGTCCGGTCCCCGGCGGGCGTCGGTGGCCAGCCCGGTCCGGACGAGGAGGCCGGCGATCAGGACCCGGCGCTGGGCCGGCTCCACCGTCGCCGCGACGGTCCACGGCGGCGCCGCCTGGTCACCTATCACGAGCTCCTCGACGGTGACGCCGGCACCGTCCCGGCCGAGCCGCTCGGCGGCACCGCCGGCCACCGTCTCGAGGGGCACCACCGGGGGGCCATCGCCATCGGTCCGAGCCGCCCCGACCACCGCACCGTGGGCCCGGACGACGAGCACCGCGCTCGGTCCCGGGTCGACCGAGACGACGACCCGACCGCGCTCGCTCCGCAGCCGGACCTCCCGGCCCGCACCGCTGGTGACGGCCAGGTCGATCGGCGCCCCCCCGAGCGTGGCGGACGACCGCGCCCGGCGGCGGCGCGGGCCTCCCGGGCCGCCGGGCGGGCGGGACGTCGGCGGTACCGACGCCGGGCGGCCGACCGTGGCCAGGTCGCGCAGGCCGGCGCCGAGGGCGAGCAGCTCGTCACCGTCTCCTGTCGCCCCGGCATCCCGCAGGGCGGCGGCGTAGGCCTCGGCGTCCATCCGGGCCCACCCGGGCACCAGGGCCTCGACGACCCGCAGCAGCGGCGTCGCCCGCCGCACCAGGGCGTCGGCGCCCGCCGGGTCGGCGCTGCCCATCCAGGCCAGGCCCTCGAGCAGGGCGACCGCCCGGGCCAGGTCGCGCGCCGGGTCGGCCTCGACGCCACCCCGGGGGACGGCGAGGAGCCGGGCGCCGTCGAAGCACGCCGCCGCGGACCACAGCGAGGCCACGGCGGCGGCGCCGACCTGCAGGGCGCCACCGTCGTCGTCGAGCCGGGCCGGGCCCAACCGGTCGCCGCCGCGGACCGGTTCGGCCTCGACGGCCAGGAGGAACCCCCGCCGGTCGGTCCGCCACGACCGGTCGAGGACCCAGGTCACGGCGGGGTCGCCGTAGGTCACGACCTCGATGGCGCCGAGACCACCCGCCCGACGGGCCGCGCCGATGGCGCTGCGCCAGCGCCCGTCGACGAGCGTGCCCGGCAGGTTCACGACGGGGCCGCCGCCGATGCCACCCCCAGTGTCCTCCCCCACGGGTCCCACCATGGGCACGGTACCCGCCTCGGGGCGGGCGGACGGCCGATCGTCGGGGTGCGGGAGCTCGGGTCCACGCCGTCCTCTGACGGACCCGGGCCGGGCTCGCGGACCGCTCCGCGGGCGACGCCGGCCAAGCGGGTATCGTGACGTTCCTCGCCCGACCTGGGCGCACGACCTGATCGACCGCCCTAGTCATCCCCCGAACGGAGTCATCGTGGCCTATCTC
>DASYLG010000592.1:0-21847 GCA_036009685.1 Iamia sp.
ACCGCAGGGTAAGCCCGGGACGGGCCCGCCACAACGGGTCAGCGGTGGAGGCCGAGTCCGTCCTGACAGTGCGGGCCACCCCAGTGCTCGACGATCAGCCCGTCGCGCATCCGGAGGACGGCGGTGCCGTTGATCTCGACCGGCTCGCCGTCGGGCTCGACGCCGTTGAAGGCGGTGCCCGTGTGCGTGCCCTTCACGGTCCAGTTGGAGACGACGATGTCGTCGGCCTCGACCAGCAGGTCGACCGAGAAGGTGAAGTCGGGGAACGACTCGCGGACCTCCCGCCACCAGCGGACCTCGTGGCCGCGGACGTCGGTGCCCACGGCGTCGGGGGCGACCCGGGCGGTGACGTGGCTGACGAAGTCGGGTGACCAGTGGCGGAACACCGCCTCCTCGTCGCCCGCGAACATGGCCTCGCTGTAGCTGCCGAGGACCTTCAGGTTGTCCGACATGGCGGCGAACGGTACGCCGCCGGCCCGCCTCCCGCCGGAGGTCAGACCGCGGCGACCTGAGCGCGGCTGACCGACGCGGCGACGGGGCGGATCAGCTCGGTGACGACCCTCTGGTGAGCGGGGTGGTCGACGTAGGTCTGGAGGTCGCCGGGCGAGGCGAAGGTGGCCTGGATGGCGACGGTCGCGTTGCCGGGGGCCAGGCCGAGGTCGCGGCCGACGTCGTAGCCGCGGATCTCCTCGATCTGGGCCGGCAGGCTGCGCAGGCCGTCGACCATGGCCTCGACCTGCTCGTCGGTGGCGTCGTCGGCGGCGGTGATGAGGACGATGTGGGTCAGCACGGCGTCGACCGTACCGAGCGCGGCGGCGCTACTGGAGCCCGCGGCTGGCGCCACCGTCGACCGGCAGGGCGGCACCGGTGACGAACCGGGCCGCCGACGAGCACAGGAAGGCGACGACCTCGCCGAAGTCGTCGGGCCGCCCCACCGTCCGGACGGGGATGTTCTCGGCCACGGCGGCGACCGCGTCCTCGTCGTCGCCGTAGAGCTGGCGGAAGCGGTCCGTGATGTGGATGCCGGGCTGGACCGAGTTCACGGTGACGCCTCGCGCCGCGACCTCGAGCGACAGCGTCTTGAGGAAGGCGGTGACTCCGGCGCGGGCCGTGTTCGAGAGGATCAGGGTCGGGATGGGCTGGCGCACCGACGCCGAGGTGATGGCCACCACCCGGCCCCACCCGCGCTCGGCCATGGCCGGCACCGCGGCCTGGCACATGGCCACCGTCGACAGCAGGTTGAGCTGCAGGGCGGGGATGTAGGCCTCGAGCGGCGTCGTGGCGAAGGTGCCGGCCGGCGGGCCACCGGCGTTGGGCACGAGGATGTCGACCCGGCCCAGGGCGGCGATGGCCTCCTCGACGAACGCGGTGGCGCCGTCGGTGGTCGAGACGTCGGCCACGACGGGGACGGCGGAGGGTCCGAGCTCGGAGGCGGCGGCGTCGATCCGGGCGCGGTCGCGTCCGCAGATGGCCACGGTGACGCCCTCGGCCGCCAGCGCCCGCGCCGCCGCCCGGCCCAGCCCGGCCGACGCCCCTGCCACCGCCGCCGTCTTGCCGCTCAGGCCCAGGTCCATGGGCCGGAGAGTACCCCTGGCCTGGGAGGTCCGGGCGCGGGCCCCGTAGGTTCACTCGATGGATCCGGTGTCGTTCTTCGGGCTCGAGGCCACCCACAACGCGCACCGCTGGTACCTCCCGATCGTCCCGCAGATCTGCACCGGCCACCAGTTCCTGTTCGGCGGCTGCGGGCTGGGCGCCGCCATCGAGGCACTGGAGCACACCACCGGCCGGCCGGTCGTGTGGGCGACGGCGCAGTATCTCTCCTACGCCCGGCCGCCGAGCGTCATGGACATCGACGTGACCATCCCGGTGGCCGGTCGCTCGATCAGCCAGGCCCGGGCCGTGGCCCACGTCGGCGACACCGAGATCCTCACCGTCAACGCCGCCCTCGGTGATCGCTCGCTCGACGCCCGCGGCCAGATGATCGAGATGCCGGTGGTGCCGCCGCCGGAGGACTGCGTCGACCGTCCCCGCCGCTTCGCCGACGACACCGAGTCGATCATGACGCGCCTCGAGCTGCGGCTGGCCCTGGGCCGCCAGTTCGACGACTTCGACGGGACGCTCCTGCCCGGTGGGCGGTCGGCACTGTGGGCCCGGGTCGCCGACCTGCCCGAGACGACGGCCGCCAAGCTGGCCATCCTCGGCGACTACGTCCCCTTCGGCACCCAGCAGGCCCTCGGCCTCCAGATCGGCGGGAACAGCCTCGACAACACCCTCCGCGTCGTGCGCCTCGTCCCGACCGAGTGGGTGCTGATCGACATCGAGCTCCACGCCCTCGAGCGCGGCTTCGCCCACGGGCTGGTCCACCTCTGGGCCCAGGACGGCACCCTCCTCGCCACCGCCAGCCAGTCCACCATCGCGAGGGAGTGGACGTAGCGGCCCTCTCGTCAGAGACACTCGCTTCGCTCGGTCTCTTCCTCGAACTGATCGTGCTCGCTGCGCTCGCGCTGAAGGTCTTCCCAGAGGCGGACGGCTCGTTCCTCGCCGCCACGCCTCTTCGTCTGGGGGTTCCCCCCAGGCCCCCAGCGGCTGCGCCGGGCCGCCTGCTGGTCGCGGGAGATCCGGGGTCGTCGCTCGTGAGCGTCGTCTGGACCTCGTCGCTTGCGGCTCGTCGGTGGGGTGGGCTGGGTGGAGGGGGGCTGGCGTACTGTGCCGGGCGTGGGCATCCCTGAGCCAGGAGAAGGTCGGACGGCGGTCGTGACGGGGGCGTCCTCCGGGATCGGGGTCGAGCTCGCCACCGAGCTGGCCCGGCGGGGCCACGGGCTCACGCTCGTGGCACGACGGGAGGACCTGCTCCACGAGGTTGCCGACCGGCTGGCGGCCGAGCACGGCGTGCGGACCGAGGTCGTCGCCGCCGATCTGGCCGACCCCGACAGCCGGGCCGCCCTGATCGACGAGATCGCCGGGCGAGGGCTGGTCATCGACATCCTCGCCAACAACGCCGGGTTCTCCACCACCGGCGCCGTGGCCACGTCCGACCCCCAGGCCGAGATGAAGCTCGTGCGGGTCGACGTCGAGGCCGTGGTCGACCTGTGCAGCCGGATCGTCCCCGGCATGGTCGAGCGGGGCCAGGGCGCAGTGCTCAACGTGGCCTCGGTCGCCGCCTTCCAGCCGCTGCCGGGCCAGGCCGCGTACGCCGCGGCCAAGGCCTTCGTCCTCTCCTACACCGACTCGCTGCACGCCGAGCTCAAGGGATCCGGCGTCACCGCCACGTCGCTGTGTCCCGGGCCGGTGGAGACCGCCTTCGGCGCGGCCGCCGGGTTCAGCGACGCCGAGACCGACGGTGCCCTCCCCAAGTTCATGTGGGAGACGCCCGAGGCCGTGGCCAAGGCTGCCGTCGAGGGCATGGCCAAGGGCCGGCGGGTCGTGATCCCGGGCGCCGCCAACGCCGTCGGCGCCTACGCCGGACGGATCGCTCCCAAGTCGCTGCTGGTCCCGATCCTCGCCCGCCAGCACCCCGCCCTCAAGCGGTAGACATAGCGCCGCTATGCATAGCGGCGCTATGTCACCGCTCCGGCGCGGCGGGCACCGGGGCCGCCGAATACGGTCGGCCCGATGCAGCGCTACGGCATGACCATCCCGTTCGACGGCCTCCCCCTCCACGCCCAGCGGGAGGCGATCGTCGAGCTGGCCGACCGGGGCTACACCGACGTCTGGTCCAGCGAGGCCGACGGGGCCGACGCCTTCACCCCCCTGGCCCTGGCCTCGACCTGGGCGCCGACGCTGCGTCTCGGGAGCGCCATCGTCCCCGCCTACACCCGCGGCCCGGCGACCCTCGCCCAGAGCGTCGCCGCCCTCGCCGACGCCGCCCCGGGGCGGGTGGCCTTCGGCATCGGCACGTCGTCGAACGTCATCGTCGAGCGCTGGAACGACATCCCCTTCGAGGAGCCGTACAAGAAGGTCCGTGACACCGTCCGTTTCCTCCGCACCGCCCTCACCGGCGAGAAGGTGAAAGAGTCCTACGACACCTTCGAGGTCAAGGGGTTCAAGCTCGGCCGGGTGCCCGAGGTGCAGCCCAAGATCATGATCGCCGCCCTGCGCGAGGGGATGCTGCGGCTGGCCGGCCGCGAGGGCGACGGCGCCATCATCAACTGGCTGTCGGCCGAGGACGTGCGCCAGGTCGCCCCGATCGTGCACGAGCAGGGCGAGGACAAGGAGGTCGTGGCCCGCATCTTCGTGGCCCCGACCACCGACGCCGGCACGGTTCGGGCCATGGGCCGCTACGCCATCGCCGCCTACCTGAACGTCCCGGTCTACGCCGCCTTCCACGAGTGGGTGGGTCGGGGCGAGGTCCTGGCGCCGATGTGGACGGCCTGGAAGGCGGGCGACCGCAAGGCGGCGCTGGAGGCCATCCCCGACGAGGTGGTCGACCAGCTCATCGTCCACGGTTCGCCCGCCGAGTGCCGCGACCACATCGCCCGCTACGTGGAGAATGGCGTGACCTGCCCGGCGCTGGCCGTCCTCCCGTTCGGGCTCGACCCCGTGCAGGCCGCACGCGATCTGGCCCCCGACCACGACTAGCCCCGAGGAGGGCTCATGCCTGATCCTGACATCGAGTTCGTCGGTCTCAACCTGGTCTGCGGCGACGCCGATGTGACGATGGGCTTCTACCGGCTCCTCGGCATCCCCTACACCGAGGACCTCGTGTGGCGCTCGGCCACCGGCGTCCAGCACGTCACGGGCGTCGACACCGGCGCGACGAGCCACGTCGAGATCGACAGCCAGGCGCTGGGCCGGCACTACGGCGCCGGCGCCGAGACGACCGTCCTCGCCTTCCGCGTGCCGACCCGTGAGGCCGTCGATGCCCTCCACCAGCGGATGGTCGCCGCCGGCCACCCCAGCCGGCAGGGGCCCTTCGACGCCTTCTGGGGGGCTCGCTACGCCATCGTCGACGATCCCGACGGGCGACCCGTCGGCCTCATGAGCCCGCAGGACCGGGCTCTGGGCACGGACCCGCCCGACCTCTGAGGAGGGGCGGCGTACGGCGGACTCCCCTTGACAGGGCGAGAGGCCAGGAGTCTCATCTCACACACCGCAACCATCGGGGAGAGCCCATGCCGCGCCTGTACGTCGACTGCCGCGAGATGCCGAGCGAGAGCGGCTGCACCGTCGCCCTCTCCGCCGACAGCCAGGAGGAGCTGCTCGACGCCGCGGCCGCCCACGCCGTCGCCGTCCACGGCCACACCGACGGCCCCGAGCTGCGCGACGGCCTGGCCCAGGTCATCCACGAGGAGGGCGCGTCGGCCTGAGTCGACCGGCGGGCTAGGAGGCGCCGGCGCGGACGGACTCGAGCAGGTCGCGGAGCTCGACGCGCTCGGCCTCGTCGAGCGCCTCGTAGGCAGGGGCGATGGCCCGGTCGGTGGCCAGCTCGGCCTCGTTCCAGGCCGAGTGGGTGTGGGCGTCGTCGGCCGCCGGGTGGGGTCCGTCCCAGCCGAACACCGGCAGCATGCCCGGGGAGCGGATCGTCAGGGCGGCATGGGGGCTCAGGCCGTGGGTGATGACGGCGGCGCCGTGGAGCCCGCCCCGCAGCTCGCGCAGCACCAGGAGGCGGTGGAGGGCGAGCGCTGCCGGCCGGTCGGCGTCGGGCTCGGCCTGCGCCCGCCAGGCGGCGAAGCACGGGGCGCCGGCGGGGCTGGCCGCGGCGGTCATCCGGCCCAGGAGGTCGGCCAGGCGGAGGAGGTCGGCCTCGTCGGTCGTGACGTGGGCCTCGGCCCAGCGGTGACAGGCCGCGGCCCAGCGGTCGGCGGCGGCCTGGCGAGGCATCACGTCCCCGGCCCGGGTCCAGGACTCCTCGACCAGGCCGGGCTCGAAGAAGACGAAGGCGGCGGCGACGACGGCGCTGGGCACGTCGCCCAGGGCCCCGCCCCGGCCGGCGGCGTAGAAGTCCATCCCCTGGAAGCCGTCCTCGGCGGCGGCCACGTAGGTGGCCATGTCGAGCATGAATCGGCTGGGCAGGTCGCCCACGACGCCGGCGGTGGCAGTGGCGGTGGCATCGGGGGTCATCGTGCGCTCCTGCGGAGGGGGGACCGGATCGGGGCCGACCCTAGGGTCTCGACGATGCCCGGCCGCCCCCTCCCGCCGCTCCCGCCCACGGCCGTCCTGTTCGACCTCGACGGCACGCTGTGCGACTCCGAGGCGGGGATCGTCGAGCACCTGGGGATGGCGCTCGCCACCGTCGGCCTGCCCGTCCCCGACCGTGACGTCCTGCGCACCTGCGTCGGGCCGCCCTGGACCGATGGCTTCCCGCTGGCCGTGGGCGTCCCCCTCGAGCGCACGTGGGAGGTCATCGGGGCCTACCGGGCGACCTACGACGACGCCGCTGCCTCGCTGGCCATCCCCTTCGTGGGCATCACCGACGCCCTCGACCGGCTGGCCGCCGCCGGCATCCCCATGGCCGTGGCCACGTCCAAGCCCGACCACCTGGCCCACAGGATCATCACCGACGGGATCCTCGGGCGCTGGATGTCGGTGGTGATCGGGGCCGATCCCGACGCCGGGCGCCACTCGAAGGCGGACGTGGTGGGCGCCGTGCTGGCCCGGTTGGAGGCGACGGTCGCGCGGGCCGGCGTCGTGATGGTGGGCGACCGGTTCCACGACGTCCACGGCGCCGCCGCCCACGGCCTGCCCACGATCGGCGTCTCGTGGGGCACGGCCGAGCCCGGCGAGCTCACCGAGGCCGGCGCCGCCGCCGTCGTCGACACCCCGTCCGACCTGGCCGCCGTCCTCCTCGGAGGCACCGACTGACGCTTCGCGCTGCTGGCGCAAGGTGTCAGGGTGCAGGGTGCGCTCATGGCCCGGCACGCGCTCCGCACGGGGACGATGATCCTCGTCCTCACCCTCCTCGGCATCGTCGGGTGGTCACCACCCGCCTCGGCCGCCACGGCCGACCTCGACGTGACCGCGGCGACGATCACCATCGCCGGCAACACGTTCTCCCTGAAAGACACGGGTGGGCCGTGCCCGAAGGCCGACACCCTTCAGCTGGTGACCGACTCCCCGTCCGCCGGCCGCCTGACCCTGACCGGCGGGTGGACGACCGCATTCCGCTGGGGGAACCCGCCGGCAGGGCAGTGGTACCAGATCGACATCAGCGTGCTGACCGGCACGATCGCCTACTCGGGTGGTCCCTCGACCTACGCCCTGGCCACGGTGGCGCCCAACCACCTGATCCTGCGGATGGACGTCTACGAGGTGGCCGAGGGGGACTGCGTCAAGGACGACGTCGCCTGTGTGCTCCACGTCAAGCTCTCCTCGACGGGCACCTATACGGGCACCCTGCCGGCGGCGGCGACGGGTGACACGCTCTCGCTGCCCGCCGCCATGTCCGTCGCGCCGCACGTCGCCGTATCATCGTGCAAGGCGCCTTGGGTGTCGTGGGCCGGTCAGACGGCGAGCCTCAACCCGTTCTCGTTCGTGGTCCCCTAGGCGCCCTCAGCCACGACCGACCCTTCGCGCTGCTGGCGCAAGGTGTCCGGGTGCAGGGTGCGCTCATGGCCCGGCACGCGCTCCGTACGGGGACGATGATCCTCGTCCTCACCCTCCTCGGCATCGTCGGGTGGTCACCACCCGCATCGGCCGCCACTACCGACCTCGACGTGGCCGCGGTGACGATGACCGTCGCCGGCAACCAGATCCCCCTGGACGACCCCGGCGGGCCGTGCCCGAAGGCCGACACCCTCCAGCTGGTGACCGACTCCCCGTCCGCCGGCCGCCTGACCCTGACCGGCGGATGGACGAGCGTGCTCCGCCTCGGAACCCCACCATCGGGGCCGTGGTACCAGATCGACGTCAGCGTGCTGGCGGGCACTCTGAGCTACTCAGGTGGTCCCTCGACCTACGCCCTGGCCACGGTGGCGCCCAATCACCTGATCCTGAGGATCGACATCTACGAGGTGGGTGTGGGGGACTGCGCCAAGGACGACCTCGAGTGCCGGCTCACCGCTCGCTTCCTCTCGACGTCGGGCACCTACACGGGCACCCTGCCGGCCACGGCGACGGGCGACACGCTCTCCCTGACCGCCTCGACCGCCGCGCCCCACCTCTTCGCCGCGACCTGCAGTGCGCCGTGGGTGGCGTGGAGCGGCCAGCCGGCGACGCTCAACCCGTTCTCCTTCGTGGTGCCCTAGCCGTCCTCAGCCGCCGATGGCGTGGGCGCCGCCGTCGACGTGGACGATCTCGCCCGTCGTCGCCGGGAGCCAGTCGGACAGGAGGGCCACGACGGTGCGGGCCACCGGCTCGGGGTTGCCGATGTCCCAGCCGAGCGGGGCCCGCTCGACCCAGGGGTCCGAGAGGTCCGAGAACCCGGGGATGCTTCGGGCCGCCACCGTCTTGAGCGGGCCGGCGGCCACCAGGTTGACCCGGATCCCGCTCGGCCCCAGGTCCCGGGCGAGGTAGCGCGACGCCGACTCCAGCCCGGCCTTGGCCACGCCCATCCAGTCGTAGGCCGGCCACGCCACCGAGGCGTCGAAGTCGAGGCCGACGACGCTCGATCCCTGCTGCAGCAGCGGCCGGACGGCCCGGGCCAGCGAGGCGAAGGAGTAGGTCGAGACGTGGAGAGCGGTCGCCACGTCGTCCCAGCTGGCACCGAGGAGGCCGTCGGGGTGGCCGAGGCAGGCCTCGGGGGCGAAGCCGACGGCGTGGACCAGCCCGTCGAGGCGGTCCCAGCGGTCGCCGAGCGTCGTGGCCAGGCGGTCGAGCTGGTCGGCATCGGTGACGTCGAGCTCCAGGACGTCGACCGGCGTCGGGAGCCGCCGGGCCGCCCGCTCGGTGACGCTGAGGGCCCGGCCGAACGAGGTCAGCACGACGTCCGCGCCCTGCTCCTGGGCCAGGCGGGCGCAGGAGAAGGCGATCGACGACGGCGTGAGGACACCGGTCACCAGAACGGTGCGGTCAGCGAGGAGCACGGGTGGGCCTTTCGGGTCCAGACGGAGATGACATCAGCACGGGGTGGTGGAGTGGCGGCGCTCGACGCGGTGGGGGCGCTTGCCGGCGAGGCGGGTGAAGGCGGCGACGAGGTGCGCCCGCGTCGCCGCCGGCTCGATGACCTGGTCGACGTAGCCCCGCTCGGCCGCCACCGCCGGGGTGCAGAAGGTGGCCTCGTACTCGGCGATCAGCTCGGCCCGCTTGGCGTCGGGGTCGGCGGCCTGGGCGATGTCGCGCCGGTTGAGGATGGCGACCGCGCCGGGTGCCCCCATGACCGCGATCTCGGCCGTCGGCCAGGCCAGGACCAGGTCGGAGCCGATGTCGCGGGAGTCCATGACGATGTAGGCGCCGCCGTAGGACTTCCGCAGCACCACGCACACCCGGGGCACGGTGGCGGCGCAGTAGGCGTGGACCAGCTCGGCGCCGTGGCGGATCATCCCCCGCCACTCGAGGTCCTTGCCGGGCTCGAAGCCGGGCGTGTCGACCAGCGTGAGGAGGGGGATCCCGGCGGCGTCGGCGGCCTGGACGTGGCGGGCCGCCTTGGAGCCGGCGGCGATGTCGAGGGTGCCGGCCCGGATCCGGGGCTGGTTGGCGATGACGGCCACGGCCCGGCCGCCGAGCCGGGCGAAGGCGGTCACCACGTTGGGGGCGTGGTCGGCCCGGACCTCCAGCACGCTGCCGTCGTCGGCGATGTCCTCGAGCACGGCCCGGACGTCGTAGGACTCCCGGGCGTTGGCCGGCACGATGGCGGCGGCGCGCCGGCAGGGGCGGTCGGCCGGGTCGGTGCTGGCGGATGGGGCCAGCGGGGTGTCCCACGACGAGGGGTGGTAGGCGAGCAGGTCGGCGAGGGCGGCGATGGCGTCGTCGCGGTCGTCGGCCACGAGTGAGGCCAGGCCGGTGTCGCGGTGGTGGGCGGCGGCTCCGCCGAGGTCGTCGGCCGAGACCTCGACGGCGGTGACGGCGCGCACCGCGGCCGGTCCGTTGACGTAGACGCTGGCCTCGCGGGTGAGCACCACATGGTCGGCCAGGCCGAGGATGGTCGAGAGCCCGCCGTGGCAGCCCCCGGTCACGGCCAGGAGCAGGGGGACGGCGCCCGACGCCCGCACGGCAGCATGGGCGACCCGGCCCCAGACGGCGAGACCGGCCAGGTCGGCGGGGTCGAGGGCCAGCGAGTGGACGACGCCCAGCACCGGCACACCCACGTCGGCGCCGAGGAGCAGGGCCCGTTCGACCACCTCGGCCTCGGCCACCGCGTCGCGGCTCGACCAGCGGCCGCCCCCGACCTCGAAGTAGGAGACCGTCCGCCCGTCGATCTCGATCAGCCCGGCCCCGGCGATGCCCGGGCGGTCGGCCCCGATGGCGGTGGGCGGGCCCAGGCTCGGGCCGGCCAGGTTGGGCTCGGGGAGCGAGCGGGTGGGCTCCGGGTGGCGACGGTCGGGTCGGATGGCCGGGGTCGGCGGTGGGTGGTCGATCAGGCGGGCGGTGGCCAGGCCGGGCTCCGCCTCGGCCGCCTCGAGCAGGGCGGCGTCCCCGTCGGGGGCCGCGACGGGCGCGGTCATGGCGCGGTCGTCCCGTTCTGTCCACCCTGGTGCACCTCCGCGGTGCATGAGGGTGGACAGAACGGCAGCGGCACGAGGGATCAGGCGGGGGCCAGGACGAGGGCGGCGTTGTGGCCGCCGAAGGCGAACGAGGTCGACACCACGGGGCCGACCTCGATCGACCGGGGCTCGCCCACCACGACGTCGGCGTCGATCTCGGGGTCGACCTCGATCGTGCCGGCCACGGGGGGCACCACGCCGTCGATGGCGCTGACCAGGGCCACGGCGGCCTCGACCGCTCCGGCGGCCCCGATCAGGTGGCCGGTGACGCCCTTGGTCGAGGTCACCGGCAGGGCGCCGGCGCCGAACACGGCTGCCATGGCCCGGGCCTCGGCGGCGTCGTTGAGGGGGGTCGACGTGCCGTGGGCGTTGACGTGGCGGATGTCGGCCGGGCTCAGGTCGGCCGAGGCCAGGGCTCTGCGCAGGCACTCGGCGGCGCCGGCGCCGTCCTCGGACGGGGCCGTGATGTGGCCGGCATCGCAGGTGGTGCCGTAGCCCAGCAGCTCGCCGTGGATGCGGGCGCCGCGCCCGACGGCGTGGTCCCAGTCCTCGAGCACGAGGAAGCCGGCGCCCTCGCCCATCACGAAGCCGTCGCGGTCGACGTCGAAGGGCCGGCTGGCCGTGCCCGGGTCGTCGGAGCGCTTGCTGAGGGCGCCCATGTTGGCGAAGGCGGCCATGGCCGTCGGGGTGATGGCGCACTCGGTGGCGCCGGCGATGGCGATGTCCGCGGTGCCGTCGCGGAGGAGGCGCGAGGCCTCGCCGATGGCGTTGGCCCCGGTGGCGCAGGCGGTGGCGACGCACAGCGACGGGCCGGTGAACCCGTGGGCGATCGAGACCAGGGCGGCGGGCCCGTTGGCCATCATCATGGGCACGGTCATGGGGCTGACCCGGCGGGGACCCTTCTCCCGGCCCCGCTCGGCGTGCAGCCGCACCTGCTCCTCGAGCGTCGAGAGGCCGCCGACGCCGGAGCCGGCGACCACCGCGACCCGGCCGGGGTCGAGGCCCTCGGCCACGGCGCCGGCGAGCCCGGCGTCGCCCAGGGCGTCGGCCGCGGCGATGAGGGCCAGGTGTCCGCTGCGATCGATCCGCCGCGCCTCGCGGGCGCCGATCCGGCCCTCGACGTCGAGGTCGGCCACCTCGCAGGCGAAGCCGACCGGCAGGTTGGTCGCGTCGAAGAGGGTGATGGGGGCCGCCGTCGCCTTGGCCGTGACGACACCGGCCATCGTGGTGGAGAGGTCGTTGCCGGCGGGCGAGACCACGCCCATGCCGGTGACGGCGATCCGACGGCCGGCGGTCACGATGCGGCGTTCTCGCTCACGGCGGCGAGGACCACGTCGGCGGCGTCGCCCACGGTCTTGACGTCCTCCAGCTTGTCCTCGGGCACCTCGACCTCGAAGTGGTCCTCGAGGGCCATGACCAGCTCGGTGAGGTCGAGGCTGTCGGCCTCGAGGTCCTCGCCCCAGGTGGCGGTCTCGGTGACGGCGGCGGGGTCCAGCTTGAGCAGCTCGACGGCGGTGTCGATGACGACGGTGAGGACGGTCGCTCGGTCCATGGGTGGATCTCCTTCGGTTGCGGTGGGGTGACGATCGTTACGTCGCGCTGCTATGCATAGCAGCGCTATCTATCAGTGGCCCATGGCCAGGCCGCCGTCGACCGGCAGCACGGCACCGGTGACGAAGCTGGCGGCATCGGAGGCCAGGAAGGCGATGGCCGCGGCCACCTCGTCGGGCGTCGCCATCCGGCCCAGGGGCACGGTGGCGGCCAGCTCGTCACGTCGGGCCTCGGGCACGGCCTCGATCATTGCCGTTGCGACGGGCCCGGGCGCGACGACGTTGGCCGTGATCGCTCGCGGGGCCAGCTCGCGGGCCAGCGCCCGGGTCAGGCCGATGAGCCCGGCCTTCGATGCGGCGTAGCTGGCCTGGCCGGCGGCCCCGGCGTAGGCGCCCACCGACGAGACGGTGACGATGCGGCCCCAGCGGGCCCGCATCATGCCGGGGACCGACGCCCGCAGGGTGCGGTAGGCGCCGTCGAGGTTGGCGTCGAGGACGGCCCGCCAGCGCTCCGGGGTGAGGCGGACGAAGAGGCCGTCGTCGGTGATGCCGGCGTTGGCCACCACGATGGTGGGGGCGCCGAGGGCGTCGGTCACGGCCTTGACGCCGGCCTCGACGGATGCGGCGTCGGTGACGTCGAGGGCCACGGCCAGTGCCCGGCCGCCGGCGGCCTCGATGGCGGCGACGACCTCCTTGGCCGCCACCTCACCGCCCCGGTAGCCCACGGCGACGGCGCGGCCGTCGGCGGCGAGGGCGCGGGCGGCGGCGGCCCCGATGGCGCCGGAACCACCGGTGACCAGGGCGACGCGTGCGTCGTCGTCGCTCATGCGGCGGCCCCGCCCCAGCGGAGGAGGATCGAGCCCCAGGTCATGCCGGCGCCCACGGCGGAGGCCAGGACCAGGTCGCCGGGCTGGAGCCGACCGTCGTCGGCCGCCTCGGCCAGGGCCAGGGGCACCGACGCGGCCGAGGTGTTGCCGTGACGGTCGAGGGTCAGCACGACCCGATCGGGGTCGAGGCCCAGCCGGCCGGCGACGGCGTCGATGATCCGGCGGTTGGCCTGGTGGGGCACGTACCAGGCGACGTCGTCGACGGTGGCTCCGGCCCGGCGCAGGGCCTCGACGCCCGAGTCGGCCAGACCGCGGGTCGCGGCCCGGAAGACCTCGGGCCCGTCCATGTGCAGCCAGCGCTCGCCCGGCGGCACCTCGAGATGGGGGACCAGGGCAGCGTCGCCGTCGAGCACCGAGGTGACCATCCCGGGCTCGGTGGCGGCGTCGGGCTCGGAGGTCTCCGGGGCCGGCGCCTCCAGGACCAGGGCGCCGGCGCCGTCGCCGAAGAGCACAGCGGTGCTGCGATCGGTGGGATCGACGAGGCTCGTCATGCGCTCGGACCCTATGACCAGGGCGACCCGGCTGGTGCCGGTGGCCACCGCCGGGAGGGCGAGGTGGAGGGCGGTGATGAACCCGGCGCAGGCGGCGTTGACGTCGCAGGCCGCGGCCCGGGTGCCCAGCAGCCCGGCCACGTCGGCGGCGGTGGCGGGACACGAGCGGTCGGGCGTGGTGGTGGCCACGACGAGGAGGTCGACCTCGTCGGGGCGCCGGCCGGCGCGCTCGAGGGCGGCGGTTCCGGCCCGGGCGGCGAGGGCGGCGGTGGTGTCGGCCGGCCCGGCGATGTGGCGGGCCCGGATGCCGGTCCGGGTCGAGATCCAGTCGTCGCTGGTGTCGAGGACGGCGGCCAGGTCGTCGTTGGTGACCGGCGGACCGGGCACGGCGGCCCCCCAGCCGGTGAACGACACGGCCAGACGGGTGCTGACGTGCGTCCCCGCCGTGCGGGCATCGAGCACGGTCATGCGGCGTCGATGGCGTGGAGCCACGCCACCGGTTGGCCGGCCCGAACCCGCTCGCCCGGGAGGGCCAGCATCCCCATGAGGAAGCCGCCGAAGGCGCTGGTCACGGGGACCTTCCGGCCCAGGCTCTCGACGGTGCCGACCGAGACGCCCTTGGTGACGACCTCGCCCTCGGCGGTGCACGTCTCGGGCGGCAGGGGCTGGAAGGTGCCGGCCTCCGGGGCCACGATCAGCCGCGTCGGCAGCCGCAGGTCGTCCCCCTCCGGCGCGATGTGCGACGTGTTGCTCATCGTCCGACCCCCCAGAGGGCGGGGAGGAGGGCTTCGACGTCGTCGGGGGTGGCGGCCGACAGGGGCTCGACGTCGTCCCGGCAGCGCTTGGCCAGGGCGGTGAGGGTCGTGCCCGGGCCCAGCTCGACGAGGCGACGGGCGCCCAGGTCGAAGAGGGCGTCGACCGTCTCCCGCCACCGCACCGGCCGGACCAAGTGGGTCGACAGCCGCTCGGCCCAGCCGGCGCGGGCGAAGTGGGCCTCGGCGTCGTGGTTGGTGACCACCGGGGCGGTCAGGGGGGCGAAGGTCACGGCCTGGACGGCGACGCCGAAGGCCTCGGCCGCCGGGGCCATCAGCGGGGTGTGGAAGGCGCCGCCGACCGCCAGGGCCTTGATCTTGCGGACGCCGACGGCCTTGGCCGCCACCGTGGCCGCCTCGAGCCCCGCCGGGGTGCCGCCGATGACGATCTGGCCGGGGGCATTGTCGTTGGCCAGCCAGGCCTCGTCGACCTGGGCCACGGTGTCCCGGGCCTGCTCGGGCGTGGCGGCGAGGAGGGCGATCAGCCCACCGGGGGAGGCGTCGGCCGCCGCCTGCGTCATCGCCGCCCGGGTGACCGCCAGGGCCACCCCGTCGGCCGGATCGACGGCGCCGGCGGCGACCAGGGCGGTGATCTGGCCCAGCGAGTGGCCGGCGAAGGCCACCGGCGTGCCGATGTAGGACTGGGCCGCCTCCCAGACCAGGAGGGACGAGACCAGGACGGCGAGCTGGGCGTCCTCGGTACGGGACAGGTCGGCGTCGGGGTCGAGCAGCAGCGGGGCGAGGGCCCGGCCCGAGGCCTCCTCGGCCCGCTCGACGGCGACCCACGCCGGGTGGTCCCGCCAGGCCCGGCCGAACCCGGCCACCTGGCTGCCCTGGCCCGGGAAGGTGACGGCCACGCCGTCGGATCCCTCCCGCTCGTCGGGCGCGGGCGGCGCCGGAGCGGCGGCGGGGGGACTCGGGGGAGTGGACATCAGGGACTGGGACCGGCCCATGGCCCCAAGGGTTTCCTGTTACCCGCCGGTAACTCCGACTACTGACGGGTAACTGCTGGTACTGACCGGTATGTCACACCCCGGCAACACGGATGAGACCCTCCGGTCGATCTCGCCGCTCGTCACCCGAGGCGGATGGATAACGTCCGAGCCTCGTGCCCTCCGATCCGCTCGTCGCCCTGCTGCCCCACCGGCCCCCCTTCCGCTTCGTCGACGCCGTCGACGCCTGCGAGCCCGGCGTCCACGTGACGGCCCGCTGGCGGATCACCGGCGACGAGGCCTGGCTGGCCGGCCACTTCCCGGGTCGACCGGTCGTGCCCGGCGTCCTGCTGATCGAGGCGCTGGCCCAGGCGGGCGCCATCGGCGTCCTGGCCGACGAGGCCCACGCCGGCCGTCTTCCGCTCCTCGGCGGGGTCGAGGAGGCCCGGTTCCGGCGCATGGTGGTGCCCGGCGACGAGGTCGTGCTCGACGTCGGCCTCGAGCGGTTGGGCCGGCGGGGCGGCTGGGGCGTGGGCCGGGCCACGGTCGAGGGCGCCGAGGCGGCCCGAGGCCGGATCCTCTTCGTCTTCGCTCCGGGGCCCGACCCCGACGATCGCGGTCTCGGTCAGTAGGTGCCGAGGACCTGGTCGACCTTCATCGGCACGACCACGTTGTTGACGCCCAGGACGATGGTCTCGGCGGCGTCGTTCGTCCACGTGCAGTAGAGGTGGCCGGCGGCGCCGTCGCAGCCCGACGGCAACCAGTGGTCGGCGGTCGAGTAGGTCTTGGAGAACAGGGCCAGCTTGGCCCCGGGGGTGGCATAGGGCGTCGCCGCGTCGGAGGTGCCCTTGCGCCAGGCGTGGAACACACGTCCGGCGATGGTGCTGCCGACGGGGATGCGCAGGACCTCGGAGACCTTGTTGGTCATGTTGTCGATCCGCATCTGGAGCCGGTTCTCGACCGTGTCGACCCACGTGCAGTAGGTCGACCCGGCGGCGCCGTCGCACCTGACGAACGTCCAGTCGGAGGCGGAGCTGTACGGCTGGCTGAAGATCTGGCCCACCGCCCCCGGCGTGGCCACGGCGTTGGCGGCGGCCATGTTGTTCGCCTTCCAGGCGTCGAAGAGCGACCCCGCCGGCGGCGCCGGAGCGTCGCAGGCCGCGGCCAGGGCCGTCAGCGCCACGGCGACGACGAGCAGCGCCGCTCGCCGCCGGACCTTCCCCTGCCCCCTGGTACCGCTCTCCGTTGCCATGATGACCTCTCCGATCGGTTGATGGACACCGCCGGGTCCCCCGGCGGCGTCGGGGGAGGATGCGCCCGTCCGCTGACCCCGGCAAGGGTGAGGGGCCGGCACCCCGATCCTCCCGTCGGGGGTGTCGTCCGCGCCGGGGTGAGGTCCCCGGCGTCGTCGCCGTAAGACCTCCCGACCCGGCCGGTCAGGTCTCGCGACACCGAGACCTGGAGGTCATCATGAGGAAGCTCCTCATCACCGTTCTGCTGTTCGCCCTCGCCCTGGTCGCGGCCCCCGCCGCCGCCCAGACCGCCTACGCCCCCACGCCGCAACCCGGTGCCAGGGTCGGGACCGGGCCCCGGGCCGGGGAGGTCGCCCTCGGGTCGTTCGTGGCCCCGATCCGGTCCACGGCCCGCCACGGCGCGGCCACGTCGTTCAAGGCGGGGGAGGGCTGCTCGATCCAGTGCATCACCGGCGGTGTGGCCTACGGCCGGGGCCCCGACGCCCGCCTGGTCGTCACCACCGACAGCCCGGCCACGATTCGGATCGTCGTCAGCCGGTCCGGCTACTACCAGCAGATCGTGAGCGACCCGGGGACGACCTCGTTCAGCGCCGACCTCGACGATCTCGAGGCCGACACCCACTACGACGCCTTCGTCAGCGCCGTCGACGGAGCCGGGCACATGGCCAACCGCTCGGGCTCGTTCACGACCCTGCAGCGCAACGTGCACCTCGTGTTCAACGAGGCCGACATCGACGAGGCGCCCTACGGCGACGACCCCTTCTACGCCCAGTTCTGGTTCGAGGGCGAGGCCAGCGCCTCGGTCCCCCTCGGCGACGCCGACGGTGGCGAGCTGCACCTGGGGGCCCAGGCCTTCCACGAGGACGACACCGACCGGTACCTCTCGGCCGCCGTCGAGCTGACCCAGAGCGACGAGAGCGTCGACCTGTGCGAGGCCGAGTCCGACCCCGACGAGCCCGAGGCCGGCCATGGCAGCTGCGACTACTCGGCCACGGCCTGGCTGGCCGACGGCGCCTTCGACCTCGACCACCGCCCGTCCGGTGCGGCGGTGAACGACTACTGGATCGGCGGGACGATGGTGTTGCCGAACGGCGTGGACGATCCCGCCCTGCCCGGCGGCTTCGGCAGCCCGCTGAGCTTCAGCGTCCAGGTCGGCATCCGCGTCACCTTCACCTGACCCCGAGCCCCAGCCCAACTGGCGATCGGATCCGGCGGGAACCCGCCGGATCTGATCGCCAGTTCGGCGCGTTGGGGTGGGGGGCTAGATGTGGACGAGCCTCAGGGAGTCGGTGGCGACGCCCTTGTAGTCGGGGGAGCCGGAGAGGACGGCGACGAGGTCGCCGGTGCGGACGTGGCCCTCGGTGCGGGCGATGTCGATGGCCTGGGCGACCTGGTGGCCGATGTCGAAGGGGCCGGGCAGGGCCACCGGGGTGGCGCCCCAGGACAGGGTGAGCTGGCGGAGCGTCCGGGGATCGGTGGAGAAGCCGAGGATCGGCACGCTCGGGCGGTAGCGGGCGATCGATCGCACGGTGAAGCCGGTGCGGGTGATGCAGATGATGGAGGTGGCCCCGCTCTCCGACGCCGCCCGCCAGGCCGCGTTGGTCATCGAGTTGGTGACGACGTCGTCGGGGGACATGCGCTGGGCGGCGTTGAGCTTCGACACCTTGGCCGCCCACATGTCGTAGTCGAACTCCTCGTCGGCCCGCTCGGCGATGCGGGCCATGGTCGCCACGGCGAGGGTGGGGTCGCGGCCGATGGCGGTCTCGCCCGAGAGCATCACGGCGCTGGACCCGTCGAACACGGCGTTGGCGATGTCGGAGGTCTCGGCCCGGGTGGGGCTGGGCGCCGACACCATCGACTCGAGCATCTGGGTGGCGGTGATGGCCGGCTTCCCGAGGGCGATGCACCGGGCGATGATCTTCTTCTGGAGGTGGGGGAGCTCCTCCAGCGGCATCTCGGCGCCGAGATCGCCGCGGGCGACCATGACGGCGCCGGCGGCCTCGACGATGCCGTCGAGGTTCTCGACTGCGGCCCGGGTCTCGATCTTGGCGATGACCAGGGGCCCGGCCGGGTGGGGCTCGGTGCCGACCCGGCGGATGTCGTGGGCCGAGCGCACGAACGACACGGCCACCATGTCGACCCCCTCGGTGACGAAGGCGTCGAGGAGCCGGAGGTCATGCGGCGTCGGGGTGGGCACCCGCAGCCGCTCGGACGGGATGTGGACGCCGGGGCGGCCCTGGAGCAGCCCGCCGTGGAGCACCCGGACCCGCAGCGAGTCGGCCATGGCGTCGATGACCTCGACGACCACGCCGCCGTCGCCGAAGACCATGCGGTCGCCGCCGTGCATGTCCTGGAGCAGGCCGGCGTAGTCGACGTGGATGCGGGTGGCGTCGCTCGGCTCGTCACCCGGCGCCATGATCACGACGGAGTCGGTGGGGACCTCGGCCCCGCCCTCCGGGAAGGAGCCGGCCCGGACCTTGGGCCCGGGCAGGTCGGCGAGGATGCCGAGCGGCCGCCCGATGGACTCCTCGACCCGCCGCAGCCGCCGGTAGCGCTCGATGGAGTCGTCGAGGCTCCCGTGGGAGAGGTTGATGCGGATGACGTCGACACCGGCCTCGACCATGTCCTTGAGGACGGCCTCGGATTCCGAGGCCGGGCCCATCGTGGCGATGATCTTCGTCCGGCGGCTCACCCAGCCAGTATGACTGTCGCCGGCGCGAACCCCGACGGACCTTTCGCCTGTTCGCTCGCCGGCCGCCCCACCGATGCTCCCCGAACGCTCTCCCGCCACCCGCCTGACGATGCTCTGGCTCGGCCTCCGCCCCGCCCAGGGGCCGCCCCGGCTCGCCGACTGCGTGCGGGGCGGGCTCGGGGCCCTGCTCGGCATCCTCGTCACCGGGCTGATCGGTCGCCTGGCGCTCGGGTCGGCCGGCGACCTCCCGTGGATCGTGGCCCCGATGGGCGCCTCGGCCGTCCTCGTCTTCGCCGTGCCCGGCAGCCCCCTGGCCCAGCCCTGGTCGGTCGTCGCCGGCAACGTCAGCTCGGCCCTGGTGGGCCTCACGGCGGCGTGGCTGGTCGGCCCGGCGCCGTTGGCCGCCGCCCTCGCCGTCGGCGGCGCCATCGCGGTCATGATCGCCCTGCGGTGCCTGCACCCGCCGGGCGGGGCCTGCGCCCTCACCGCCGCCCTGGCCCCACCGGTGGTCACCGGCCATGGGGCCACGTTCGCCTTCTGGCCGGTGGGCCTCAACTCGCTGGTGCTGGTGGCGGTCGGCATCGCCTTCCACACCGCCCTCGGCCGGCGCTACCCGCACGTGGCCCCGGCGCCCGCGCCCGCCCCCGGGCGGGCCGTCGACGCCGCCGGCCGGCGCCGGGTCGAGGTGGCCGACGTGGCCGCGGCCATGGCCCGCCTCGACCAGGGCCTCGACGTGGCCCCGGCGGACGTGCTCGCCCTCGTCCGCGACGCCGAGGCCCACGCCCTCGACCGGCGTCTGGGGCGGCCTCCACTGCGCCGCCGTCATGACCGGCGCCGTGGTCACGGTCCGGCCCGACGACAGCCTCTTCCGGGTCCGGGTGCTCATCAACGAGCACCGGGTGAAGGCCCTGCCGGTCGTCGACGACGAGCGCGGCGTCGTCGGCATCGTCGCCATCGTCGACCTGTTCAACCTGGACGCCGGCGACCTGACCCCCGTCCGCCAGCTGATGACGACCGATGTGGCGACCGTCCACGAGGACACGCCGGTGGCCGCCCTCGTGGAGCTGATGGTCGAACGCGGCTACCGCCACATCCCCGTCGTCGACGAGGACGACCGGCTGGTCGGCCTGGTGTCGCGAGCCGACCTCATCGCCGTGCTCCACCGCCTCCTGCTCGAGGGCTCGGGCGGCGAGGATCAGACCGGGCGGGTGGGCCCCCAGGGGTCGTAGCAGCAGGTCAGGCCGGTGCGGGTGCTGCGCCGGAGGTGGTCGGCCAGCAGCCCGTCGGCGCCCTCGACCCGGTCGATCACCCGGCGGATGGCCTTCTGCACCGACGTCCGGGCCCGCTCGGGCAGGTCGTCGAACGAGCGGACCCGCCCGCCCAGGCCCAGCGACGTGGCCAGGTGCTGGGCGATGGCGTCGAGCTCGTCGCGCCGGGCGGCCGCCACGACGGCATCGCCGGCCGCCTCGGCGGCGTCGAGGTCGTGCCGCAGCTCGTCGACCCGGCGCCGGAGCTCCACCATGGCCCGGCCGTCCAGGACGTCCTGGCGGGGCCCCGGTGCGTCCCGGTCGACGTCCATGGCCAACCGCAGCGCCGGTACCTCGCGGCCGGGGTGGGCGAGGAGGAGGGCGAGGTAGGGGCAGCCCACCAGGTCGGGCAGGCTCACCCGCTCGTCGCCGACGCCCACCTCCCAGCCGCCGCCCTCGACCCGGGCCATCGTCGGGCCGGGCGCCCACACGGCCGGCTCGGCGGCGGCCGCCCAGCGCTCCGCCAGGGCGTCGAGGCCGAGAGCCCGGGCGCCGCCCACGGCCGCTCGCAGCTCGCGGCGCGCCCCGGCGCTGTCGCCCACGGCGACCAGGGCGTGGGCCAGGTCGGACTGGGCCAGGAGGCGGGCCGGGTGGTTCCCGAGGCGCTCGCACGCCGCCACCGCCGCCTCGAGGTGGGCCACGGCGTCATCCGGGCGCCCGAGGACGAGGGCGGTGGTGCCGAGCGGGCGGTGGACCGACCCGAAGCAGGCCACCGCGAACGACGGCATCACCGGCAGGTCGGCGTGGGGGAGCAGCAGGTCGTGGGCCTGGGCGGCGACGTCGGTGTCGCCGAGGGCGCAGGCCGCCTCGGCCAGGGCGGCGATGCAGGTCAGCCAGGTGGTCGAGATCTTGATCGAGGCCAGCCCGCCGGCGGCGCACTCGTGGAGGATGCTGGCGGCCCGGTCGAGATCGCCGGCGCGCGCCGCCAGCACGGCGCAGCCGGCCAGGACGCTGCGGTCGGCGAGCGGGTGCTCGGGCGAGCGGGTGACGGCCTCGAAGACGTCGAGCACCTCGGCCTCGCGGGCCTGCCAGGTGCGGATGGCGAAGAGGTGGACCCCGTAGTAGGCGACGGCATCGGCGTCGCCGACCGCCGTGCCGAGGCCGAGGCAGGTGGCCGCCGCCGCCTCCGCCTCGTCGATGCGCCCGGCCCGCAGGAGCACCATGACCTCCATCAGCCGGGCGGCGTAGATGGGGGCTTGGCACTGGACGGCGTCGGCGCGGCGCGTCAGCTCGCCGAGGGCCCGCTCCGCCGCCGGGTCGCCGGCGAGGAAGAGGTCGACGGCCCGCCACACCAGGGCGACCAGCACGAGCAGCTCGGCCCCCGTGGCTGTGCCGACCAGGAGCTG
>DASYLG010000593.1:0-15476 GCA_036009685.1 Iamia sp.
CCCGGCCGTCGCGCCGAGAACCCCGGTGACCTGATCCCGACCGACGTCGCCGTCGGCGACACCGTCGTCTACTCCAAGTACGGCGGCACCGAGATCACCGTCGAGGGCGAGGATCTGCTGATCCTCAACGCCCGCGACGTCCTCGCCAAGGTCGACAAGTAGGAGACCAGATGTCCAAGACCCTGAAGTTCAACGACGAGGCGCGTCGCGGTCTCGAGGCCGGCGTCAACAAGCTCGCCGACGCCGTCAAGGTCACGCTCGGCCCGCGCGGTCGCAACGTGGTGCTCGAGAAGAAGTTCGGCGCCCCCACCATCACCAACGACGGCGTCTCCATCGCCCGTGAGGTCGAGCTGGAGGACCCGTACGAGAACATGGGCGCCCAGCTGGTGAAGGAGGTCGCCACCAAGACGAACGACGTCGCGGGTGACGGCACCACCACCGCCACGGTGCTGGCCCAGGCCCTGGTGAAGGAGGGCCTCCGCAACGTGGCCGCCGGCGCCAACCCGATGGCCCTCAAGCGGGGCATCGACAAGGCCGTCGTGGCCGCCGTCGAGGCGATCCGCGACCAGGCCCGCGACATCGACGACCGCAGCGAGATCGCCCAGGTCGCCACCATCTCGGCCAACAACGACGCCTCCATCGGCGAGGTCCTCGCCGACGCCATCGACAAGGTGGGCAAGGACGGCGTGGTCACCATCGAGGAGTCGAACACCTTCGGCATGGACCTCGACTTCACTGAGGGCATGCAGTTCGACAAGGGCTACCTGTCGCCGTACTTCGTGACCGATGCCGAGCGGCAGGAGGCCGTCCTGGAGGACGCCTACATCCTGTTCGTCGAGGGCAAGATCGGGTCGGTGCAGGACCTCCTGCCCGTGCTCGAGAAGGTCATGCAGACCTCGAAGCCGCTCCTGATCGTCGCCGAGGACGTCGAGGGCGAGGCCCTGGCCACCCTCGTGGTGAACAAGATCCGTGGCACCTTCAACTCGGTGGCCGTCAAGGCCCCCGGCTTCGGCGAGCGCCGCAAGGCGATGCTGGCCGACATGGCCACCCTCACCGGTGGCCAGGTCATCTCCGAGACGGTCGGCCTCAAGCTCGACAACGTCACCCTCGACCTCCTGGGCAGTGCCCGGAAGCTCGTCGTCACCAAGGACGACACCACGATCGTCGAGGGTGGTGGCTCCGAGGACGACGTCCAGGGTCGCATCTCGCAGATCAAGCGCGAGATCGAGGACACCGACTCCGACTGGGACCGCGAGAAGCTCCAGGAGCGTCTGGCCAAGCTGGCCGGCGGCGTGGCCGTCGTGAAGGTCGGCGCCGCCACCGAGGTGGAGCTCAAGGAGAAGAAGCACCGCATCGAGGACGCCCTCTCGGCGACCCGGGCGGCCATCGAGGAGGGTGTGGTGCCCGGTGGTGGCACCGCCCTGCTCCGGGCCCGGGCCCGGGTGTCCGACGTGGCCGAGAAGCTGGAGGGCGACGAGGCCACCGGCGCTCGCAGCGTGCACAAGGCGCTCGAGTCCCCGGCCCGGCTGATCGCCGACAACGCCGGCTTCGAGGGTGCGGTCATCGTCCGTGAGGTCGAGTCCAAGGACGGCGCCTTCGGCTTCAACGCCGCCAGCGGCGAGTTCGAGGACCTCCTGAAGGCCGGTGTGCTCGATCCGGCCAAGGTCACCCGGGCGGCGCTGCAGAACGCGGCGTCGATCGCCGGGCTGCTCCTCACCACCGAGGCCATCGTGGCCGACAAGCCCGAGCCCGAGCCGGCGATGCCCGGCGGTGGTGGCGGCGGCATGGGTGGCATGGGTGGCATGGGCATGATGTGATCTCCTCCGGGAGATCGCTCTAGCCAGAGCACCTAGCAACCTCTGATCGGAGCCCGGGCCCTCGTGGTCCGGGCTCCGTCGCGCCGTAGGATCGATCCGTGGAACGACCCCCGGCCGACCCGTCCAAGCTGCTCTCGGCGTGGACCGAGTGGGAGACGGGGGAGACCCCGCCCGGCCGGGTCATGAGCACCATGAAGACCGGCGGTCTGCGCGACGTGCTCGATCACGTCGGCACATCCGAGGCCGCACCCCCCGAGGGCGTCCAACCGGCCGAGGCCCTCGAGGCGTGGATGGAGTGGGAGGGCGGCCAGACCCCACCCGGCCCGGTGATGGAGCGGCTGCACGCCGCCGGGCTGAAGCCTCTGCTCGAGACCCTGGCCACGGCGGCGGCCGCCGCCGGGGACGGATGAGCGACCCGGATCCGGGAGCGCTGGAGCGGGCCGCCATCGAGGCCGACGGGCCTCCGCCCACCTCCCCGGTCCTCTCCGGCCGGGGCGGTCCCCAGCCCATCCCCCGTCCCGCCGACGCGACCCCGGGCGCACCGGCCCCGTGGGCCCATCTCCCCACCTCGGCGCGGCGACCCCGCGTCGCCGACGTGCGCCGGGCCCTGGAGGCCGCCGGGCCGGCGGCCCCCTCCCCGGTCGAGAGGGACGGCTTCTCCGTGGCCTCGTTGCCCGCCGGTCTCGTCCGGTCCCTGGGGCTGGTCGAGCGCCCGCCGCTGCCGTCGGCCGTCCTGGCGCCGCTCTACGACCACGACGGTGAGGCCCACGTCGTCCTGACCCGGCGCAGCCGGCGCATGCGGGCCCACGCCGGCGAGGTCAGCTTCCCGGGCGGCCGGGTCGAGGCCGGCGACGCCGACCTGGTCGCCACCGCCCTGCGGGAGGCCGAGGAGGAGATCGGCCTCGACCCGACCACCGTCGAGGTCATCGGCGAGCTCGACCACCTCGCCACCATCTCCAGCGGGTCGTTCATCGTCCCGTGGGTGGGGACGATGCCGGCCCGGCCCGACCTGCTGCCGTGCTCGGAGGAGGTCGATGCCGTGCTCCACGTCCCCCTGTCGGAGCTGATGGCACCGGGCGTGTTCCGCGAGGAGCGCTGGACATTCGGCGGCAGCATCGACCGCCCCATCGTCTTCTTCGACCTGGTCGGCGACACCGTCTGGGGCGCCACCGCGGCCATGCTCCGCCAGCTCCTCGGCTTCGTCACCGGCACCGTCGCCCGCGGCGAGATGGGCCACGACTGACGGCCACCGTCAATGTGCTACTGTGACGCACATGTCCGAGGTCGGGATCCGTGCCCTCCAGCAGAACGCATCGGCCGTGGTGGCCGACGCCGCCGCCGGCGAGATCGTCACCATCACCGATCGCGGCCGCCCGGTGGCCCGGCTCGTCCCCATCCGGCGGTCCCGGCTCGACGAGCTGATCGACGCCGGGCTGGCCACCCCGGCCCGGGGCTCGTTGGCCGAGTTGCCGCCGCCGGAGCCGGGCCCGCCGGGCCGTCCCTCGCTCACGCAGGTCCTGCTGCAGATGCGCGAGGACGAGCGCTACTGACGTGGGGCACTACCTCGACACCTCGACACCTCGGCGCTGACGAAGCTCGTCGTCCCCGAGGCCGAGTCTCCCGCCCTCCGCGGTTGGCTCGCAGAGGAAGACCGCGGTGCCACGGCGTGCGACCTCGCCCGCACCGAGCTCCTGCGGGCGGTCCGGCGGGTCGCTCCCGAACAGGACCTACGGGCGGGGCTGATCCTTGAGCGGGTCACGCTCACGGCGATGACACGGTCGATCCTGCACCGGGCCGGACAGCTCGATCCGCCGCCGCTGCGGACGCTCGATGCCATCCACCTCGCCGCCGCGCTCGACCTGGGCGACGACCTCGAGGCGATGGTCACCTACGACGAGCGTCTGGCCGAGGCGGCGGTGGCCAACGGCATCCGGGTGGTCGCGCCGGCCTGAGGCCGAGCCCTCAGGGGCAGGCGCAGGGGGTGGCGGTGCAGACGGGGCAGCCGGCGGCGTAGCGCTGGGCGGCGTCGTCCAGCGACAGACCGAGCTGGCCGGCCAGGCTGGCCAGCCAGGCCAGCACGTCGCCCAGCTCGTGGAGCTGCTGGGCGGGGGTGCCCTTGCGGGTGGCCTGGGCCAGCTCGCCGACCTCCTCGGCCAGCCAGGCGACGGTCGCCGGCCGGCCCCGCGCCGCGTCGCGCTCCCCGTAGGTGGCGGCGATGCGGGACTGGAAGTCGGCGATGTCCACCCGGCCAAACTAGGACGGGGCCTGACACCTCGAACTTGCACTCCGCGTGCGATGATCTGGGCATGGTGCGAAGGACCGGACGATCGATGCTGCGCGGGGTCCGGACCCATCCCCTCCGGGCCGTGGTGCTGGCGCTGCTGCTGGCCGGGTGCGGCGGCTACGCCTGGGCCCAGATCGAGCCGTTCGTGACCCTGCCCGACGGCGACGTGGCCCGGACCATCCCGGCCGCCCCCGCCCTCGAGGCCGGGCCCGGCGAGGACCTCTTCCGCATCGACGCCACCCGGTCCTCGATGGACTACTCGGTGATGGAGGAGCTGGCCGGGCGCGACCGCGGCGAGGCCGTCGGCACCACCCAGGGCATCGCCGGCGACATCGCCCTCAACCGGGGCGACCCGGCCGCCAGCCGCATCGGCGAGATCGTGGTCGACGTCCGCCAGCTCCGCTCCGACAACTCGCTGCGCGACCGCCGCCTCCGGCAGGACTTCCTGGCGTCCGACGATCAACCGCTGGCCACCTTCACCACCACCGCCATCGAGGGCGCGCCGGCGGAGATCACGGACGACGACGGCGAGGTCGAGCTCCGGCTGGTCGGCGATCTCACGGTGCGGCACACCACCATCGAGGCCACGTGGGACGCCACCGTCGAGCTGGTCGGCGGCGAGCTGGTCGCCACCGCCACCACCACGGTGAAGATGTCGGACCTGGGCATCGGCCCCATCAGCGTGGCCGGGCTGGTCCGCAGCGAGGACGACGTCACCCTCACCCTCGACCTGGTGGCCGGCGACCCCGACACGGTGCCCACCGAGCTGCCGCCCCTCGAGGACGAGCGGGCCGGCGGCGACGGGCCCTCGTTCCGGGACGAGGTCCAGCCCATCCTCGAGTCGAGCTGCGCCTCCTGCCACGTCACCGGCCAGATCGGCGCCCACGTCCTGCCGATGGACACCGCCGGCGACGCCGCCCGCTACGCCGACGGCATCGGGGTCGTCACCCAGGCCGGCTACATGCCGCCGTGGCCGGCGTCCGACGAGGGCATCGCCCTCCAGCACCCCCGCAGCCTGTCCGACGACGACATCGCCACCCTGACCGACTGGGCCGAGGCCGGTGCCCCCCTCGACGTCGAGTCCGACACCCCGCTCGAGCCCGTGGTGGACGACGACCAGCCTTCGCCACGCGACGACCTCACCTTGCAGATGGCCGAGCCGTACCAGGGCTCGCCGGACAACAAGGACGACTACCGCTGCTTCACGCTCGATCCCGGCTTCACCGAGCCCACGTTCATCACCGGCTACTCCTTCGTGCCCGACGAGCTCGAGGTCGTGCACCACGCCCTGGTGTACAAGGTCAACGCCGCGGCCGCGGCCCAGGCCCGCGAGCGCGACGGCGAGGACGGCCGGCCCGGTTGGCAGTGCTACGTCGGCACCGGCCTCGACGCCGACGCCGCCCTCAACGGCGGGCTCGGCGGCATCTCCAACCTGGTCGCCGGCTGGGTGCCGGGCCAGGTGCCGCTCGACTTCGGCCACGACGCCGGCTACCTCGTCGAGCCGGGCGAGGTCCTGATCGCCCAGATCCACTACCACTACGGCCACGACGGGCTGCCGGCCGATCAGTCCGAGCTGCGGCTCCAGACCGAACCCGGCACCGAGGACATCACCCAGCTGATCACGGCCAACCCCATCGCCCCGGTCGAGATCCCGTGCCAGGAGGGCGACGACGACCACCCGCTGTGCGATCGTGACGCCGCCCTGGCCGCGCTGAACGAGCACTACGGCGGCATCGCCGGCGCCATCCCCAATGCCGTCCTCCGCGCCTGCGGCCGCGAGGTCGAGGAGTACGCCGACCAGACCGACGGCATCGGGTCGACGTCGTGCGACCGGACGATGGAGTACAGCGGCGAGATCGTCGACGTCCTGGGCCACATGCACGAGATCGGCCGCAGCTTCCGGATGACGCTCAACCCGGGCACCGACGACGAGAAGGTCCTGCTCGACATCCCGACGTGGAACTTCGACTGGCAGCTCAACTACCAGCCCGTCGACGAGGTCCGGGTCGAGAAGGGCGATGTCCTGCGCATCGAGTGCACCTGGGACCGGGGCCTCCGCTACGACGAGGAGCCGCGGTACCTGCTCTTCGCCGAGGGCACCCAGGACGAGATGTGCTTCAGCACCTACACGCTGCTGCCCGACGAGAGCACCGACACCCACGACGGTTGAGCCGGGGGGCTTGACAGGCTCGCTACGGTGTCGGTGGACACCCTCGGTGGGAGGGTGCGGGACGGGAACAGGAGTGGCGGATGAGACGATCTCGCGTGGGCGCGGTGCTGCGCGTCTTGGCGACGGCGACGGTGGTGCTGGCGGCAGCGACGAGCTGCAACCCCGCCCAGCGCGGCGCCGCGCACGACGACTGGTTCGACTACCACTACACGTGGGGCGGGTTCGACCAGCTGTGCCCGATGCGGGGGCTCCACAAGCGCATGGACGTGTCGCCCCCCTACTTCCTGTCGGAGTCGCAGGGGTACAACCCCGACTGCATCTCGAACGGCGCCAAGGTGTCCTACATCGGCAACGACGGCACCGAGAAGACGACCAGCTGGAACTGGATGGACTACGTGGACCCGTACGACGGCGATCCGGCCAAGCCGGGCCGGCTGATCGCGGCCGGCAGCTCGCCGTGGGCACACCACGGCGCGTGCGGTCCGAACACGTGCGGCTACTACAAGAACTGAGGGAGGGGTCATGATGAAGATGTCAACGAGAGCACGGCGGTTCGTCCGGCGAGGTCTGATCATCGGTGGCGTGGCGATCGGTCTGGTCACCGTGGGTGCGGCCGTGGCCCAGGGGGTCGAGGGCCGACCTCCGGCGCCGTCGCCGGAGCCCTACGCCGAGGTCAACCTGTCCGCGGCGCGCAAGCCGGTGACCGCCGAGGCCCTGTGGTCGTCGTCGGTGGAGGTGCTCGACTGCATGGACGCCAGGGGCGTGGCCACCGAGGGGCCCTATCCGCGAGCCGACGGCAGCGGGGTGGACTACGCGTACGTCGCGAGCAACAAGGCCGACCAGGTCGAGATCGACTGCGGGCTGGCCCGGGAGTCGCTGTCCATGCGGTTCTCGTCCGACGCTGATCCCGTGGAGGCGGAGAAGCTGGACGCCCTGGCGGCCGACCTGACGCAGTGCCTGAGCCAGCGCGGCGTGCGTCTCGATCACCGCTCGGACCAGGTGTCCCCCGACATCGCCTTCCAGAAGGCGGGCGAGACCGCTCCCGACGCGGTGCGCGAGTGCGCCCGGAGCCTCGTGCGCTGAGGCGCACGAACGACAACGAGGAGATCGAGATGACCAAGATCCGTCGCGCCCTGGCGCTGTTCGTCGGGCTGTGCCTGACCGTGACCATCGCCGTGGGCGGCGCCCCGCCGGCGAGCGCGCTCACCGGGACCGAGAAGTTCATCATGGCGGTGCACGAGGACTTCCTCCTGCGCACGCCGTCGGCGAACGAGATGACGTGGTGGACCGCCTACCTGGGCGGCTCGTCGCGGACCTCGATGGTGTCCTCGGTGCTGTCGAGCGACGAGTTCAAGAGGCTGTGGGTGTTCGGCATCAGCGAGCACTACACGGGCGGCACCACCACCAGCCAGGGCACCATCACCTCCAACCTGATCTCGTCCGGCGACTTCGTCGCCTCCGAGGTCGCGCTGGTGTCGGGGAGCTTCTTCTTCGACGAGCAGGGGGGGACCAACACGACCTACGTCGAGGGCCTCTACCAGAAGGTCCTCCTCCGGGCCTCGGACTCGTCGGGGCTGACCTACTGGGTGGGGCGCCTCAACGCCGCCACCGCCACGCGGGCGTCGGTGGCCAACCACTTCATCCGCACGCTGGAGTCGGCCACCCGGCGCGTGGACGGGCTCTCGGCCAACACCACCTGCCCGTCGATCTCGCTGGCCGACCTGACCGCCCTCACGTCCGGCACGTACTGCATCGTGCTCGACCGCATGGCCCTGTCGACGGAGGTCACCTACTGGGCCGGGCAGCTGACGGGCACCGACCAGCTGCCGTCGCTGTGGGCCTCGGTCGCCGGGTCGACCGAGTACTACAACAACGCTCAGCTCCGCTTCTAGGAGGGCGTCCGCTCCTCCCCGCCACCCGCCTCAGAAGCGGCCGGTGGCGGGGAGGAGCGGCACCTCGAGGGCGTCGTAGAGACCGGGGTCGGCGGCGCGCAGCCACGGGATGGCGTTGACGAGTCGACCCACGGCGGTGGCGTTGCCGCCGGCGGCCCGGTTGCCGCCCTCGTCGGTGGCCTCGACCGTGACCTCGATGCGGGGCCGGCCCTCGACCACGACCCGGTGGGCGCCGGCGCCGCCGTCGGGCGGGACGGGCCAGTCGGGCGCGACGCGCGGGTCGATGCGGGTCACGTGCTCGATGACGATGCGGGGCTCGCCGCCGACGATGCCCTGGACCTCGAACCGGAGGGCGCCCTGGGTGCCGGCCTCGAAGACGCCCATCCCGTTGGTCACGGTCTCGTCGAGGGGGCGGCGGTCGACCACCTCGCGGACCTCGTCGAGCGTGACCCCCATGCCCCGGGCGATCAGCCGGACCTGCCCGCCCTACACCATCGACGGGACGCCGGGCGCCACCATCGGCGGCACGTCGGCCATGGGCTGGCCCATGCCCACGAGGTAGCGGACCGAGTCGGGCTGGTCGTAGGTCGAGTAGTCGAAGATCTCCTGGGCGATCACCCGGTCGATGGTCGAGCCCAGCCCGGTCAGCAGCAGCGGGAGGATGTCGTTGCCCCACCCGGGATCGATCCCCGAGACGAACAGGGCGCTGTCGCCCTCCGTCGTCGCCGCCTCGACCGGAGCGCGGACCGCGGGTGGGGCCGACCGGTGGTCGTACAGGGCGTAGATCGACGGCGTCACGACGACCGCACCGGCGGCGAGCGCCCGAACGATGTCGGCGAGGGCGGCGTCGGGTCGGAGATCGCCCGACGCGGCGTAGACGACGGCCCCAGGGGCGGCGTCGAGCACGGCGACGGCGTCGTCGGTGAGGGCGACGCCCAGGTCGCGCCCGACGTCGGCCAGGTCCCCGGCATCCCGTCCCACCTTGTCGGCGCTGCTCGTCACGACGGCCGCCAGCGCCAGCCCCGGGTGGGCGGCCACGGCGCGGATCGCCGCCCGGCCCACGTTCCCCGTCCCCCACACGACGGTCGCGATCGGTCGGTCACCCTGGTCGGCCATCGGCCGACACTAGAACGCGTTCTCGTTTTCTGCCGACGTCCGGATGACCCTGGCAGGCTGCGCCGCATGGGCGACCTCGCGACCGACTTCACGCCACCCGATCCGGCCGAGGCCCTGGCCCGTCTGGGGATGCCACTGGAGGAGGCCATGCGCAGCCAGCGCGCCGTCCGGCGGCTCCACCTCGACCCGGTCTCGCACGACGTGCTGCTGCCCCTGCTCGAGCTGGCCCTGAAGGCGCCGACCAGCTCCGACAGCCAGGACTGGTCGTGGGTCGTGGTCGAGGATCGCGAGCAGAAGGCGGCGCTGGCCAAGCGCTGGCGGAGCCTGTTTCGCATCATCGACCCACTGGCCCGCCGGGCGGCCCAGGGCGACGACCGGGCGCTGCGGGCCATGGCGCCCGGCCGCTGGCAGGCCGAGCGCTTCGAGGACCTGCCCGTGTTCGTGGTGGCCTGCTACCGGGGGCGGGTCAAGCACCGGGCCGTCGGCCGGCCCCAGATCTCGGTGGCGTCGTACTACGGCTCGGTGTTCCCGGCCGTGCAGAACCTGCTGCTGGCGTGCCGGGCCGTCGGGCTGGGGGCGTCGCTCCAGACCCTGCCGATCTGGGACGTGCGCTCGACCCGCCGCATCCTCGGCCTGCCGTGGGACGTCCGGCCCGTCTGCATCGTCCCCATCGGCTGGGCCAAGGGCCGCTACGGCCCGACGACCCGGCCCGCCATCGGCGACGTCGTCCACCTCGACCGCTACGGCAACCGCCCCTTCCGGGACCCGGCGACGGCCTAGCAGGGCGTGTCCAATGCCGGACGGTCGACCCAGTCCGCGAGGCGCCTCCGGGAACGACCTGCAAACTGCGACCCTCAGCGGGCGAAGCGCCCGCTCACGGTCGCAGTTTCGGGCCCATCGACCAATTGCCGGACACGCCTTAGGCGACGGCCTCGCCGTCGACGTCGACGGCCTTCTCGGCCGACTCCTCGGGGGTGAAGGCCCGCAGGATGCAGAACTCGTTGCCCTCGGGGTCGGCCAGCACGACCCACGTCGTGTCGCCCTGGCCGATGTCGACCCGGGTCGCGCCCAGAGCCTCGGCTCGAGCCACCTCGGCGTCGCGGTCGTCGGGGCGGAGGTCGATGTGGAGGCGGTTCTTGGCCACCTTGGCGTCGTCGACCTTGAGGAAGAGGATGTCGGGCGAGATGCCGTCCTCGGGGCTGCCCGCCGGCGGCTCCAGCACGACCTCCTCCGGATCCTCGTAGGTGATCCGCCACCGCAGGAGCTCGGCCCACCAGCGGGCCAGCCCGGCCGGGTCGTGGGTGTCGACGCAGATGCACTGCCAGCGGAGGCTCATGCCCCCTCCCTACCCGGGACCGCCCCCCGTGACCAGTGGCTTCCCGCCACTGGCCGCGCCGTCCCAGACGGTGTCGAGACCGGTGACCGGGGCGTCGACGAGGCGGGTGCGGGGGAGACCGGTGAGGGGCCCGGCGGCGAGCGCCTCTCGCGCCGCCGGGACCGGGTTCGGGTCGGTGAAGCGGCCGGCGTCGTCCTCGGCCAGGGCCGTCGGGTCGTCGGCCCACCAGCTGGCCTCGAGGGCGATGCCGTTGGGGTCGTTGAAGTAGATCGAGCGCATCAGGCCGTGGTCGACCACGTCGGTGACCTCGCTGCCGTGCTCGGTGAGGCGGGCGCGGAGGTCGAGCAGCGTGGCCTCGTCGGCCAGGTCGAGCGCCAGGTGGTCGAACTGGATCGCCCGTGGGTCGGGGATGCCGGCCGGCTTGGCGAAGCTCTCCAGCTCGACGCCCGTGTACTCGAAGAAGGCCACGGTCGAGCCCGGGCCCACGCCGAAGAAGTAGTGCCGGAAGGTGTCGGTGCCGATGGTGGCGACCAGCGGGGCGCCGAGGACGCCGTGCCAGAAGCGGACGGTCGCGTCCATGTCGGTGGTGATCAGCGCCAGGTGGTTGAGCCCCTGCCAGGGGACGGGTTCGCCCATGGCCCGACCGTACGCCTCCCCGGCCCCGGAGGCCACGGGTGGGTTCCTCAGACGTGGTCCTCGAGCCAGCGGCCGGCCTTGGTCGAGAAGCCCCGGTGGGCGTGGTCCACCCCGGTGACGTCGAGGACGAGCAGCTCGTCGTCGCCGTCGACGAACCGGCCCAGCTCGTCGCGCATCTCCGCCGCCGAGAGGGGTGTGCGCACGAGCCACGTGCTGTCGAGGTAGTGCCAGCACTGCGGCTCCCGCCGCAGGGCGTCGATCAGCCGGCGATGGCGCTGCTGGGAGCGGTCGACGTCGTAGCTGATCAGCAGAGTGCGCACCCGTGGCCCCCACAGCCGGACGAGAAGGTGCCGGGACTGTAACCCCTTCGGGTGATCGCCCATAACGGACGGACGGCGATCCCCCCGCGCCGCGACGGGGTGGGCCCTTGTCACATCGCTGTAATTACACTACTGTGCTCCACGACTTGCGTTTCGCAAGGACTTGGCTTGCAATCTGCAAGGAGGTTGTCGTACGGTGTCGCCCGAGCCCACCGAGCTGGAGGCGCAGCATCGTGAACTTCCTGACCCGCACCAGGCCTGCTCCGCAGGCCGAACACGTCCACCGAGTCCTTCAGGCGTTCCACGCCTACCTCGTGACCTGGCCGGACGACGGAGCCGTGATGGCCAACCCCGGAGGTGCGGAGGTGACCAGCCTCGCCGTCGCCCGGGTCAGCCACCCCGCCGCCGGCGGGCTCACCGGCCTGCTCAACTGGGCCGAGGCCGAGATCGCCCGCAGCAAGGTCCCGGTCGTTGACGTCCTCGACCACTGGGCCGAGCGGGGGGTCGCCCTGCCGCACGGCTACCCCGAACCGGAGTACGGCCTCCTCTTCCTCTACGGCGGAACCGGTGCCATCGCCCACGTCGACCGGGACGAGCTCCACGATGCCAACAAGCTGGATCAGGTGCTGCGGCTGGCCGTCCTCCGCGAGCGGCTCGCCCTCCACGCCCACCGGCTCAACTAGGGGTCGGCACGATGAGCAACCTGTCCCCACCCTCTGCACCCTCTGCCGTGGTCCACCTCGGTCGGCGAAACGTTCGACGTCGGCGCAGATAGCGCGCCCAGAACGGTTCCGAACCCCTTTTCGTCTTCCCGAGGTGATCTAGATGCAGCAGTACTCTTCCCATGCCCATGGCGCAGGCAGCGCACCGACCAGCGTGCTCGTCGCCGATCCCCGGCGATCCGGGAGCTGGCTGTCGTTCTGCGTGGTCGCTCTCGACGCCCAGGTCAACGTGACCTTCGGCGCACTCAAGCAGATGCGGCGAGTGCTGCCGGGCGAGACACCGCTCGTCAGCATCGACAGCGTCGGCATGACCGTGGCCTTCGAGGTCGAAGGTGACGTCGCGGCGGCCGTGGCCCAGAGCATCAGCATCGTCTGGGACGCGCTCGAGAGCTGCCGCCTCGACGAGGGCTCCCTCCGTTCGGTGCAGCTCGTTCCCGCCGGGGAGATCGACGGCGGCCCGAACGACGGCGTCCCGTACTTCTCCGGCGAGCCGCAGGTGGCCGACGCCATGCGGGACCGCACCCTCCTCGACGCCGTCGATGCATCCCAGATCGCATCCCCTGCGGTCGAGGCCTGGCGCCTCTCGCTCCGCACGAGCTCATCCGACCGGGCCGGGCCGATGGTGGACGCCTCGTTCCTGGTGGACCACCCGTCGATCGCCCTCTGCGTCGACCGGTTCACGACCGAGCTGCAGGCGCTCGGCCCCCTCGCGGTGTCGGCCGATCTGGTCGCCGGGCTGGCGTTGAGGCACTTCGTCCGCGACACGATCGCCGGAGCCGATGCAGTCGTCGGGGTCACGGAGGCGTCGGCTCTCATGGGGCTGTCCCACCAACGACTGTCGCAGATCGCCCGCGAGGGCGGCTCCCCGAAACCGATCGCCTGGATCGGGGGGAAGCGACCGGTGTGGCTCTCCTCCGACATCGTCCAAGGGCGCGACGCCACCGATCGATGAAGGCCGGCATCCCCGTCTCTTCAGGCTCCTGAGACCTCGGCCCGTGGCGCGACGAGGGCCGGCACCTCTGGCGCCGGCCCTCTTGCGTCTGGTCGGGGTGGCGGGATTTGAACCCACGACCTCTTCGTCCCGAACGAAGCGCGCTGCCAAGCTGCGCCACACCCCGTGTGTGGAAGGACGACCCTACCTCCGGGACCGCATGCGTCTCCAACGCGATGTGACCCAGCGGGCCAGCGAGACGACGAGCTGGGTCAGGGGGCGACGGCGTCGGTGGCGGGGTCGACGGCACCGTCGTGCCACTCGCCCCCGGACAGCAGGGTCTGGGCCGCCCGGCGGAGCCGGAACGGGTCGAGCGGCTTGGTGATCCAGCCGTCGGCCTGCGAGCGCTTGGCCAGGAAGACGTCGTGGGGCCGGTCGAGGAGCATCAGCACCGGAACCGGGTCGAGCCGGCCGGCGCCCTCCTCCAGGTGGAGGGCCATGCAGGCCGCCATGCCGCCCATGTTGCCGATCTGGAGGTCGAGGACGACCAGGTCGGGCTCGATGTCGGCGGTGACCTCGACGACCTCGGCGCCGGTCCGGATGCGGAGGACCTCGACGTCGTCGTCGCTGAGGGCGGCGTCGACCTCGTCGGCGATCCAGTCGGCGTCGGTGGCCAGGAGCACGGTGCGCACGATCGGACCCTACCTTCGGGTCCTCGGAGGCCACGACCCTGAGCCGGCGGCCGCCCGACCGGTACCATGGCGGCCCGGCTGATGGGGCTCCCGGCGGAGCCCGGCCCCAGCCCGCCCGCACCCCCGGACAAGGAGCCCCAAGTCCCGTGCTCGAGATCGAGGTCGCCTCCACCGACAGCTACACCCTGTGCCGCCCGGTCGGAGAGCTCGACGCCTACACCGTGGGCGACTTCCGCGAGGTCCTGAGCGACGTGGCCTCGGCGTCGCACCTGCTCATCGACCTGTCCAACGTCCCCTTCATGGACTCGGCCGGCCTCGGTGCCCTGATCGGCGGGATCCGCCGCACCCGCGAGTCGGGCGGCGAGGTGGCGGTGGCCTGCGGGCGCCCCACGCTCACCCGTCTCCTCCACACCACCGGCTTCGACCGGCTGGTCCCGGTGGAGGAGACCGTCGAGGGCGCCGCCGCCGTCCTCACCGCGTCGGCCACGAGCTGACCGGGCTGACCGAGCCGACCGTGGACCCGGGCGCCTTCGACCAGGTCGGCTCCCGCATCGAGACGGCCCCGATCGTCGGCGGGCTCCTCCGGCGCAAGGAGACCGGCCGCCACGCCCACCGCCACGAGGGCGGGCTGGTGGTCGAGGTCAGGGACGGGACGCTCGTGCTGGCCTACGCCACCGCCCAGGTCTTCGCCCTCGAGTCGGCCGAGCCGGCCGGCGACGACCCGCTCAAGGGGCGAGCCGAGTGGCGCTTCGAGCCGCGGGGCGGTGGCTGGGCGACGGGGAGCATCGAGCGCGCCTCGCCGCTGGCCGCCCTCTGCCGGGGAGCCGTCCGGGCCAGCACCCAGGTGCGTCTGGCCATCGTCCGCGAGCGTCTGGCCGGCGGTGACACCGTCGACTTCGGTGCCGGCGCGGCCACCGTCCACGAGGTGTGGGTCCACGGCCATCGGCCGATGCCGTGGGCCGAGGCGACGGGCATCGAGGATCGAGGCATCGAGGGGGTCCTCCTGCACACGGCGACGCGCGGCGACTTCACGCTGGCGAGCACCGCTCTGCAGGTGGCCGACCTGGCCGTCCTCGTCGCCCTCATCGAGGACGGCCGCTAGCCCTCGGAGAAGAGGTGGGTGGCGATCTCGGCCAGACCGTCGAGGTCGTGGACGTCGGAGCGCAGGTACGGCACCCGGGCCACCGGGGCGGGGGCGACCTGCTCGGCCAGCCCCACCAGGTGGTCGTCCTCGCGAGAGCGGATCAGGGCGAAGTCGGCCAGGTTGGCGTAGAGCCCGCCGAGGTCGGTGCCGTCGAGCGTGCGGGCCCGCTCCCGCAGCGCCTCGGGCAGCTGATCGCTGAACAGCGGGTGGACCTTGTTGACCACCAGCCCGGCCACGGGGATGTCGGACTCGGCCAGCCGGTCGGCGAAGTAGCGAGCCTCCTCCACCGTGTCGCGGCGGGGCGAGGCCACCAGCACGAAGGCGGTGCGGGGGTCGTCGAGCAGCTCGAGCACGGCGTCGGCCCGCTCCCGGAAGCCGTCCTCCATGCCCTCGAAGGCCTGGAAGAAGGCGATGGC
>DASYLG010000594.1:0-2969 GCA_036009685.1 Iamia sp.
GCGCTCAGCGACGACTACTTCGTCTCGCGCAAGCTGTACCCGAACGTCGACTTCTACTCCGGGTTGATCTACCAGGCGCTCGGCTTCCCCGTCGACATGTTCACGGTGCTCTTCGCCATTCCCCGCACCGCCGGTTGGCTGGCCCACTGGCAGGAGATGCTCGTCGACAAGGACCAGAAGATCAGCCGGCCGCGACAGTGGTACACGGGCCTCCCCGAGCGCGAGTACCTGGACATCGCCAAGCGCTGACCGCTCCCCTCGGCTCCCCCTGGTCCCCACCCTCCGGGTGGCAGCGGCCCGAACCGGTCTCGCTGGTGGCGCCCCTGGGCCGCCGACTCTGGGCCCGGGCCATCGACGTCGCCCTGAGCCTGCTGATCCTCTTCATCATCGGGATCTTCGTCCCCGCCCCCCGGCTGGTCGCGTACCTGCTCCTGGGGGTCGGTGCCCTGACCGCGTTCGAGGCCCTGTTCGTCATCCAGCTCGGGGCCACCCCGGGCAAGCTGGCCACCGGGCTGCGGGTGGCCGAGCTCGACCGACCGCGCGTCGACCAGACCACCGCCTGGACCCGGGGGCTGGTCGCCACCATCGGCAGCCTGAGCCTGATCCTGGCCGGTCCCGCCGTCCTGGTGATGGTGGACAGCGTCGCCGGCTTCGCCGTGGGTGGTCTCGCCCTCGCCATCGCCGGCGGCTACGTCCTCAGCATCGTCACCTTCCCGTCCCACCGGGGCGTCGCCGACCGCATCGCCGGCACCATCGTGGTGCCGTTCGAGGCGCCCGCGGTCGTGACCCGGGCCGACGTCGACGCCGAGGACGATCGGCCCCGCGTCGTCACCGCGTGGGGCCCGGTCGCCGCCATCGAGTCCCGCCGCCGGGCCCGCGCTGCCCGGCTCGACGACTCCCCCCTGCTCGTGGTGGCCCTCGTCGCGGTGACCGCGGCGTGGACGTTCGACGTCATGGCGGTGGCCATCGCCCTGGCCGTCCTCTTCGCCGTCCTCCTCGTGATCGACGAGGCCGCCCGCATCGGCCGCGACGGCGGCACGGCGGGGCACCGGCGCGAAGGCCTGGCCGTCCTCGACGAGGCCACCGGCGAGGCGCCCGGTCGGGGCCCGGCGCTGGCGCGGGCCGTCACCCTCGCCGTCTTCTGGCTCTTCCCGCCGCTGCTGGTCGCCCTGGCCATCTGGGTGCAGCTCTCGCCCACCGGGCGGGGCCCGCACGACCTGGTCGCCGGCACCGTCGTGGTCGAGGTCCCGGGCGGGGCGGGCTGATGGCCCTCCCCCTGCGCGACGACAGTCCCCGGCGCACCTTCCCCTGGATCGTCGTGGCCCTCATCGGCCTCAACGTCGCCGTCTTCCTCCTGCTCCAGCCGCCCAGCCTCCAGCGGGGCGAGGCCGACAGCGGGTCGCTCTCGACCGCCGACGAGCGGGACCTCGACGAGCACTACTCCGCCTGGGGCGCAGTGCCGTGCGAGATCACGGCCCTCGAGTCGCGCAGCAACGGCGCCGTGTGCACCGAGGACGCCGACCGCCCGATCATCGACCGCAAGCCGGTGCTGCTGTCGCTGCTCACGGCCATGTTCCTCCACGGCAGCCTGGCCCACCTGGGCGTGAACATGCTGTTCCTGTGGATCTTCGGCGCCGCCGTCGAGGACCGCTTCGGGCCCGGGCCCTTCCTCGGGCTCTACCTGGTCGGCGGGATCATCGGCACGCTGACGTTCGTGGCCTTCAACACCGGCTCGGCCGCGCCCCTGATCGGGGCGTCGGGGGCGGTGTCCGCCGCCATGGGCGCCTTCCTGCTGATCGGGCCCCGGCGGCGGATCCTCTCGCTGGTGGCGCCGGTGCCGTTGATCGCCGTCACCCTGCCGGCGTGGGCCCTCCTCGGCCCCTACCTGGTCAGCCAGCTGGTCACCCCCGACGACACGGCGGTGGCGTGGCAGGCCCACGTGGGCGGCATGGTCGCCGGCTTCCTGATCGCCATCGGGCTGCGCTTCGGCATCCCCGAGCCCGGCCTCAGCCGCCGGGCACGGAGGCGTCGGGACTCGGCCGTGGCGCCGATCGACCCGGCCGACTGGAAGCTGCCCGACCGGCCCCCCGTCGAGGCCTGATGGCCGTCCGGGTCCGACGGGCGACCGCCGCGGACGTCGCCACCCTCCAGAAGATCGAGGTGCGCGCCGGACGGGCCTTCGCCGAGGTCGGCCTGACCGAGGTGGCGAGCGACGAGCCCATGGCGACGGCGACGCTCGAGGGCCACGCCGCCGACGGCCGCAGCGCCGTCGTGGTCGGCGACGACGACCGTCCTCTCGGCTACGTCGTGGTCGACCGGGTCGACGCCCACGCCCACGTCGAGCAGGTGTCGGTCGACCCCGACCACCAGGGCCAGGGCCTCTGCCGCGCCCTGATGGCGTGGGTCGAGGAGTGGGCCCGGTCCGACGGCCGCCGAGGCGTGACCCTCACGACCTTCCGCGACGTGCCCTGGAACGCCCCCCTCTACGAGCACCTCGGCTACCGCGTGCTCGCTGCCGACGAGATCGGCCCCGGCCTCATGACCGTCGTCTCCGACGAGGCCGCCCACGGTCTCGACCCCACCACGAGGGTCTGCATGCTCAAGCTGCTCTAGCGAGCCCTCAGTCGCCGATGTCGATGAGGATCTTGCCGACGTTGGCGTTGGCCTCCATGTGGCGATGGGCCTCGGCGATGGCGTCGAGCGGGTCGCGGCTGTCGATCACGGGCCGGATGGCACCGCTGGCGTACCAGGGCAGGACCTGGCGGGCGAAGCGCTGGGTGACGGCGATCTTCTCCTCGACGGGCCGGGCCCGCAGCACGGTGCCGACCAGCCGGGCCCGCTTGGGCAGCAGGGCGGCCAGGTCGATGTCGGTGCGGCCGCCACCCATGACGCCCACCTGGACGATGGTCCCACCGGTGCGCAGGGCCTTGACGTTGCGCATGAGGTAGTCGCCGCCGATCACGTCGAGC
>DASYLG010000595.1:0-3539 GCA_036009685.1 Iamia sp.
AGCATCGGGAGGTAGATGTACGACTCGACGTCGCACATCACGCCCGGGTAGCGGTTCCAGTACCAGGTGCCGCCGATGCCGCCGGCCTGGTCGACGATGCGGATGTGCTCGACCCCGGCCTTCCGGAGCTGGGCGCCGGCGAGGACCCCGGCGATCCCCCCGCCCACGATGACGACCTCGACCTCGACCTCGTCGATGACGGGGTCGCGCTCGGCGACGGGGGTGAAGGGGTCGGCGCGGTAGCCGGCGAAGTGCTCGTCGCGGGTCAGGTCGCGGATGTCCGCCCGGCCGGGGACCAGGCGCTTGTCCCGTTCGGCCCGGTACCTGGCCCGGACCGTCTCGGGGTCGAAGCCGCTGGATGACACTGGCGTTAGAAGGTAGCCGAGGCCCCGCCGGCCGTCAGAGGAGGTCGGGGAGGCGGGTGCGGACCACCTTGCCCATGGCGTTGCGGGGCAGGCCGGCGACCACGACGAAGCGCTCGGGCACCTTGTACCGGGCCAGGTTGGCCCGGCAGTGGGAGCGCAGGACGTCGAGGTCGATCTCCTCCCCCGGCACCGGCTCCACCACCGCCACCACCCGCTCGCCCAACCGCTCGTCGGGGACGCCGAGCACCGCGGCACCGATGATGCCGGGGTGGGCGAGCAGGACCCGCTCGACCTCGGCCGGGTAGACGTTGGCGCCGCCCCGGATGATCAGCAGGCTGGTGCGGTCCCGGACGTGCAGGTAGCCGTCGTCGTCGAGGAACCCCAGGTCACCGGTGTGCAGCTCGCCGTCGGCGAGGGTCGCGGCCGTCGCCTCCGGCCGCTCCCAGTAGCCCAGCATCAGCCGGTACCGGTCGTCGGCCGGACCCACCCGGATCTCGCCCGTCTCGCCCGCCGGCCGCGTCTCGCCGCCGGTCCCGGCGATCCGCACGGCCAGGTGGGGGAGCGGCCGGCCCGACGCCCCGGCGACGTGCCGGCCCGTGCGGGGGTCGATGGCCACCACCGTCGGGGCCTCGCTCAACCCGTAGGTGGCCAGCACCGGCCGGCCGAACTTGGTCTCGAAGGCGGTGCGGATGGCCTCGGGGCAGTCGCCCCCGCCGGTCCACACCTCGTCCAGGCTGGCCAGGTCCGAGGGGGCTACCGATTCGTTGGTCGCCAGGCTGTGGAGCATCGCCGGCGCCCCGTTCCAGGTGGTGATCCGCTCGGTGCGGACCCACTCGGCCACGCCCTCGGCGTCGGTGCGGTCCATCACGATCGAGGTCCCCCCGGCCTGCGACACCAGCAGGGTCGTCAGCACCGCCAGGTTGAGGATCGTGAACGGGAAGCAGTCGCCCTTGCGGAGGTCCGGGCCGTAGCCCCGGCTCTCGACCAGGGCGGCGCCCGGTGCCAGCAGGTTGCTCTGGCTGTGCACCGCCCCCTTCGGGTGCCCGGTGGTGCCGCTGGTGTAGGCGATGCCGGCCGGGGCCCGCGGGTCGACGTCGATGCCCACCGGCTCCGCCGGCGCGGTGTCCACGGCGGCGCGCCAGGTGGCCAGGTCGATCCGCCGCACACCGAGGTCGCCGGCGTCGTCGTCGCTCAGGAGCAGGGTCGCCCCGCAGTCGTCGAGCAGGTACCGCTTCTCGGGCGGGGCCAGGGCCCGGTTGACGCCCACCCACACGGCGCCGAGGCGCATGGCGCCGTGGAAGGCGACGACGACGTCGGCCTCGTTGGGCAGCGACGCCGCCACCCGGTCGCCGGGGCCGACGCCGAGGTCGCGCAGGGCGTGGGCGGCGCGGTGGGCGAGGGCGTCGAGCTCGGCGTAGGTGAGGCGCCGGTCCCGGGTGACGAGGGCCTCGTGGCCCGGGTCGCGGGCCAGGGCGCGGTCGAGGACGCGGGCCACCGAGGCGGGCACTCGGTCCATGGACGGCGACCGTAGCCTGCCGACTAACATCGGTGTCAGGTAGGAGGTCGCCCTGATGGACTTCGACCTCGGTGAGCAGGCGGCCGCCCTGCGCACCCGGTTGCGAGAGCTGATCGCCACCCACGTCGCCGAGGACTCCCTCGGCGCGTTCACCGACGATCCCGTCGACCTCGCCGCCGCCCAGCGCTTCTGCCGGGTCCTCGCCGAGGAGGGCCTCCTCACCATCGCCTGGCCCACCGACGTCGGCGGGGGCGGCGGCTCGCTCTGGGACCAGACGGTCGTGCGCGAGGAGATGTGGGCCCACCACGAGCCTCGCGGCGCCCAGTACATGGGGCTCAACTGGGTCGGCCCGGCGATCATGGCGTTCGGCACCGAGGCCCAGCGGAACCAGCACCTGCCAGCCATCGCCGCCGGCGAGGTGATCTGGTGTCAGGGCTTCAGCGAGCCCGACGCCGGCTCCGACCTGGCGTCCCTCTCCACGCGGGCCACCGCCGACGGCGACGGCTGGCGCATCTCGGGCCAGAAGGTGTGGACCTCGTACGCCGGCATGGCCCAGTGGTGCGTCCTGGCGGCGCGGGTGGGCGAGGGGTCGCGCCACGAGGGCATCACCATGTTCCTCGTCCCCATGGACGCCCCCGGCATCACCGTCCGGCCCATCGCCTCGATGCTCGGTCCCCACCACCTCAACGAGGTCTTCCTCGACGAGGTGCCCGTCGGCGCCGACGCCGTGCTGGGCGAGGTGGGTGGGGGGTGGGCCGTGATCCGCCGGGCGCTGGCCCACGAGCGGGTCGGGATCGCCCGCTACGCCCGCTGCGAGCGCCTCCTCTCGGCCCTCCGCCGCGAGCTGGCGCCGCGGTGGGACGACCTCCCGCCGGCGCTGCCCACGCAGTGGGCCCGGGCCCTCGTGCAGGTCCGCGTGGCCCGCCTCCTCGCCTACCGCGCCGTCCACGCCCAGGCCACCGGCGAGGTCCCCGACGCCCTTGCCTCGGCCGCCCGCATCGCCATCACCCAGTGCGACCAGGCCGTCGCCGAGGTGCTGTTCGAGGCGCTCGGGGCCGCGAGCCTGGAGGCCGGGTCGGCGGCGCCGCTCCACGGGGCGATCGAGGACCACTGGCGCTACGCCCAGGCCGCGACGGTCGCCTCCGGCACCATCGAGGTGCAGCGGATGATCGTGTCCAAGGCCCTCCTGGCGGGGGGCGGCCCGTGAACCCGGTGCTCCCCGAGGAGGCGACCGAGCTCGGCGCCACCGCCACCAAGGCGTTCGTCGCGCTCGGCGGCGTGGACGTGGCCCGGCGGGCCGAGGCCGACCCGTCGGGCCGGGCCGAGGTGGCCGTCACGCTGGCGGCGCTGGGCCTCGCCGATCTCGACCCCCGCGCCGACGCTCTCACCCTCGCCGCCGCGGCCGCCCTCTGCGAGGCGGCCGGGCGGGTGGCCCTGCCGTACCCGGTCGCCGGCGCCCTGCTCGCCGACGAGGAGGGACGCCCCCTCGCCGTGGTGCCCGACGGGGTCGGGCGGGTCGACCACGGCGACCTCTTCCCGGAGTGGCGGGTGGCGACGATCGGTGGGCGCGGCGACCACGAGGTGCCAGGCACCTCGTGGTCCGGGGGGGTCGGCGCGCCGGTCGGGGCGCGGCGGGCGACCCGTCTGGGGCCGTTCGT
>DASYLG010000596.1:0-2055 GCA_036009685.1 Iamia sp.
GCCAGGTGGTACCAGCCGTAGTGCTCGGTCACCCGCCAGAAGCGCGCCGGCGACGGCCCGTCGATCTGCTGCAAGCCGTGGTCCGACATCACCCTGGTGTCGTGGCGATCGATCGGGACCGGTGCGGCGTCGACCAAGGGGGGCGCGAACGGTCGACACCAACCGTGGTGGCTGGCGACCAGGTGGGCCACGAGGTCGGGATCGGTCGCTCCTTCGAGGTCGGACGGGGTGAGCAGGGCCAGTGAGGTCAGCTCGTGGCGGGCGCCCTTGGGGTACTCGCTCTGGCGACGGATCTGCCGGCGGCGGAGGGCCGATGGCTGACGACCGGTCGACTTGGCCAGCGGCGCCGAAGCGCTGGCGGCGGCGGCCAGCCGGTCGCCGCCGTGGAGCAGCAGCTGGAACCGGCGGTCGCGCTTGCCCTCGTCGTGGAGGACGCCGGCGAGACCCAGATCAGCAGCCATCGATCCAGGCACGCCGAGCCGGCCGGCGAGGAGGCCGGCCCAGTGCCCCACCCCCTCGAGGTGCCTCTCCAGGGGGGCGCGCGATGCGGTGAAGGAGCTGGCCTCGTCGGTGGCGTCGGTGTCGGACGGCGCGCCCCGCAGGATCGACGTCTCCTTGGTGCGCTCCGCCGGGCGCCAGACGATCAGGGAGGCCTCCGGCGTCGTGCCCGCCGCCGTCCACCGCCCCCCGAGCGGGTAGAGGTCGGTCCGGCGTCGGTCCTTGCGGAGGTGCTCCACGACGGCCCGCACGTCGTCGGCATCGGCGGCGACGAGGTGGAGCGCGTCGACGTCGATGGCGTCGAGGAGGTCGGCGACGAGGGCGCGCCGATCGGATGGGTTGACGGCGTCCAGGTCGTCGGCCGTCGGCCACGTCACCCCGGCGTCGACGACGAGCGGCACGAGGGCAGGGATGAGGCGGAGCACGTCTGCTCGTCCGGCGCGATGGAGGGCGATGGTGGCGAGGTCCTCCACTGGCGTCGCCGAGGTGGGGTCCCACGTCCCGTCGAAGAGGCCGCCGTAGTCCGTGGGCACGACGATCACGTCGCCCGGCCGGAGCCGGTCGTCCCGGGAGGGAGGCTCGCCCGCCACGACCACGTGGGCCGAGACCTCGCCGCGCCGCCAGGTCAGCCACGGGCGGGTCGATCGGGCCGGACCGTCATCGTCCCGGGGGAGGTCGAGCCCCTCGGCATCGGTGACGGGGGCCGGTCGGGCTTCGAGCCAGCGGCGGGCGGCGCTGATCGGGACCGACACCGCCTCGGTGGTCGCCGGTGGACAGGCACCGAGACGTTCGGTCAACGCCACCCGGACGGGCTCCCCGTCGGCCGTGGCTGACGCCCGGATCACCGTCTCGTCGATGTCGGCCCGCCAGACGATCTGCACGTCGGGTGAGGTGGGGTCGTCGCCGTGGAGCCACCGCGAGACGTCGGGTTCGCCGCTGATGGCGTTGCTGGTCTGGCCGAGCTGGTCGAGGTGGGTCGGGAGCAGCCGGGGCCCCGAGGCGGGCTGGCGGGTGAGGCCCTTGGGCGCCTCCTCGCCCTCGGCGACGAGGCGACGGATCCCGAAGTCGACGCTCCCTCGGCCGACCAACCACTCCCACGTGGCGCGCAGCTCATCGCCGTAGACGACGTCGGGATCGGCGCCCTCCTTGACGTCCGTCGAGCGGGCCAGGATGACGCTCGTCTGCTGCTGGCCCGCCTCGGAGAGCTGGCCATCACGGTCGACCCGTCCGAAGCGCTGGGTCAGAGCATCGAGGCTGGCGGCCTCGGTCACGATCGCATCCAGGTCGAAGTCGGCGCCGGCCTCGATGCACTGGGTCGCGACCAGCACGAACGGCTCCTCGACGGCCGAGCGGGAGCGGCCGGTCTCCAGCCGGTCTCGATGGACGGCGAGAAAGCGATCCCGGTCGATCGGGCGCATGCGCCCGGTAAGGAGGCGGCTGGTGACGCCGGCCTCCTTCAGCTCAGCGTGGATGCGTCGCGCCGTGTCGACCCGGTTGACGATGACGCCGACGGTACGGGCCTCTGCCGCGACGAGGCGGCGGGCCCGCGCCACGCAC
>DASYLG010000597.1:0-10938 GCA_036009685.1 Iamia sp.
CGCGAGCTTTGAGCGATTCACCACCGTGACGGTGGGAAGACGCTCAAACCTCGCGAGCTAGCGGAGCTGCCAGGGGGTAGGGGCCTCGCCGGTGGCGACGGTGGCCAGGCGGACCTGGGCCTCCTCCTCCAGCTCGGCGGACCGGTGGCGGTTGGCCACGCACCAGCAGGTCGACCACAGGGCCCACACCTCGTCGAGCGAGCGCTCCCGCGCCGCCTCGGTGAGCGGGGCGCCGTAGGCGGCGTCGAACGCGGCCCGGTCGGCCGCGGGGGAGCCGTACCAGCGCACGAAGGCGAGGGTGGGGGCGGCGTCGTAGGCCCGGGGGCCCCAGCCGGCCAGCTCCAGGTCGACCAGCACGGGCCCGCGGGGCCCGATCACCACGTTGCCGGCGTGGAGGTCGCCGTGGAGCACGGCCCCGCCGACCACCGGGGCGGTGGGGTCGGCCCGGGCCTCGTCGACGGCGGCCTGCCACACCGGCTCCAGGCGGGTGGCCGCCCGGCGCAGGATGGCCAGCTCGTCGTCGCTGGTGCGACCGGCCGGGATGGCCACCTCCAGCTGGGCCAGGCCGGCCCCAACGGGGTCGCACTCGACGATGCCGCGGGGGTCGAGCCCGCCGGTGGCGGTGTGGAGGCGAGCGGCCAGGGCGGCGATGGTGGCGGCGTCGACCGGCGCGGCGTCAGGGTCGGTCGGGATCTCCCGCCAGGCGGTGACCCACCAGCCGTCGATGGGGGCGGGCCCGGCGAGGCGGCGGGCGGCGGGGACGCCGGCGTCGGCCAGCAGCGTGGCGATGGCGGCCTCCTGGCGGGGCCCGGTGGTGCCGCCGGGGACGGCGAAGGTCAGGACCTTCGACGCTGGGAAGCGCACGACGTGGCGGGTGGCGGCCCGGAGGACCTCGGCACCGGTGGCGTCGAGGCCGAAGGTGGCCGCCAGCACGTCGATGTCGGGCGGGGCCGGAGCCGGGGCGACCAGCGGTCCGGCGCCCATCACGCCGCCCGTCGGGTGTCGACCCAGTCGGCGACGATGGCGCCGAGCACGGGCAGGCTGACCGACGACGAGCCGAGCACGGCATCGTGGAACCCGGGGAGGTCGAAGCGGTCGCCCAGCTCGGCGGTGGCCCACGCCCGCAGCCGCAGGATCTCGCGCTGTCCGATCTTGTAGGCGAGGGCCTGGCCCGGGATGGCGAGGTAGCGGTCGACCTCGGTGGTGATCTCGTCGACGCCCATGGGCAGGTGGGCGGTCATGTGGTCGATGGCCTGCTGGCGGGTCCAGCCGAGGGCGTGCATCCCCGTGTCGACGACGAGCCGGCAGGCCCGGAAGGCATCGCCGACCAGCATGCCGAGCCGGTCGACATCGCTGGCGTAGAGGCCCATCTCGTCGGCCAGTCGCTCGCTGTAGAGGGCCCAGCCCTCGACGTAGGCGGTGTGGCCGAGGCTGAAGCGCTGGAAGGCGGGCAGGTCGTCGAGCTCGGAGGCGATGGCCAGCTGCAGGTGGTGACCGGGGATGGCCTCGTGGAAGGCGGTGGACGCGGTGTCGAAGCGGTTGCGCTCGCCGGCGTCGTGGGTGTTGACGAAGTAGGTGCCGGGCCGGCTGCCGTCGGCGGCGGGCGGGAAGTAGTAGGCGCCGGGGCCGTCGGCCCCGAGCATCTCGGGCACCGCCTTCACCTCGCAGACGCTCACCGGCAGCCGGCCGAACCAGCCCGCCATCACCTCGGTGGCGGCGGCGACGCACCGGCGGGCGTCGTCGAGTGGCGCCTCCGGGCGGGACGGGTCGTAGCGCAGCTCCGGATCGGTGCGGAGCCGCTCGAAGACCTCGGGAAGCGTGCGGACGCCGAACATCTGCCGGCCCAGCGCGACGATCTGCTCGTCGAGGGCGGCGACCTCGTCGACCCCGATCTGGTGGACCTCGGCGGGATCGAGGTCGAGCCCGGTGTTGCTCCGGATCAGGACGCGGTAGAGCTCGTCGCCGCCGGCCTGGTGGCGGAGACCGGCCTCGTCGTCGCCGCGGGCGCGGGGGAGGAGCTCGTCGCGCAGCACGGCCGCGTAGCGGGCGAAGGCGGGCCGCACGACGTCCCCGGCGACGGTGCGCAGGGCGGTGCGCCAGCGCTCCTCGCCGTCCCAGTCCTCGGGCCCGGCGAAGGCGGCGAAGGGATCGGTGTCGAGCGGCGAGGCGAGGTAGCCGTCGACCTGGTGGAGGGCCCGCTCGACCACGATGCGGGGCGGGGTGCGACCGGCCTCGAGCCCGGCCCGGAAGCGGGCGATGGCCCCGTCGAACAGAGCGCCGACCTTGCGCTGACGCTCGACCAGGTCGAGGGCGTTCTGGGGCTCGGGGGCGTTGATCTGCGGAGCGTCGGTGAGCAGCTCGGCGACCAGGCCGCCCATCTGGTCGTAGCGGAGCTCGGAGATCCGGTGGTCGATGTGGGCGATGGCATCGCTGAGCGACTCGACCAGGAGGTCGCGGGTGACCCGCTGGTCGAGGGGGGCGGCGTCGAGGTCGAGCTCGGTGACCCGCTCGAGCAGCTCGGACCACCGGGCCCGTTGCTCGGCCTCGGCCTCGGCGCTGACGTCCTCGATCTCGGTGTCGAACCGGCGGTCGCCGAGGAAGGTGGCGTAGGTCGGGCTGGCCCGGAGCACCGCTTCCCAGTACTCGTCCGCCAGCACCCGGACGGGCGACGACTCGTCGATGTCAGTGGGGGCCATGGGGCCATCATGCCCGGCGTCCTGCCGGAGAGCGTTGCGCCGATGTGACGGCAGTGAGTCAGGTCTGGCGGATGCCGCGGAGACCGGCCCACGCCAGGTTGGCCACGCGGTGGGCCAGGGCGTCGGGGTCGGGTTCGGGGGTGGTGGCCAGCGAGTGGCGGCTCGTCACCTCGGCGATGCCCACGATGCCGCGGGCCAGCAGCAGGCGGTCCTCGTCGGCCAGCCCCTCGACCTCGATGAGCGTGGCGACCGACTGGGCGAAGGTCTCCTCGACCCGGAGGACGGCCTCGGTGAGGTCGCGGTCGCGCCGGCTGTCCGCCGTGAACAGCAGGCGGAAGGCGTCGCGGTGCTCGGTCACGAAGCGGAAGTACACGCGGAAGCCGGCCTCGACCTGCTCGCGGGGCGAGGCGGCATCGGCCGTGGCCTTCACCACCGCGCTCTCCAGCCGGTCGGCCACGTCGGCCACCAGCTCGAGGTAGAGGGCCCGCTTCGACGTGAAGTGCTGGTACACCACCGGCTTGGTGACCCCGGCGGCCTCGGCCACCTGGTCCATGCTCACGCCGGAGTAGCCCCGCTCGGCGAACTCGCCCAGCGCCACGTCGAGGAGCTGGCGCCGCCGGGCGGCAGCAGGGAGGCGGGCGGCCATCCCGCGACGTTACCGGCCGGTAGGTGAAGCCCTGGCCCCACCGCTTGACCGACGGGTCAGTTTGGTGGTCTAGAGTCTGGCCACGGGCGGTCCATCGGGCTGCCTCCTGCCGTTCCCAATTCGGCTGTTCTCTGGCAGAATGGGGACCAGACCGTGGCAGGGCCCGAGTCCTGGGGTCACCCCCTCCCCCCGCCCCTGGGACTCGGGCCCGCCCGGACTCACCGGAAGCGGGCCCTCTGGGCCCGCTTCTTCGGTGAGTCCGGGCGGGCCCTTGCCTTTCGGGGGTCGTGGGGCTCCGCCGGGGTCGCTCGCATCTCTCCGCTCGCTGGCGCTCGCTCCGAGACAGGGATGCCGTCCTTCCCGCTCTTGGCTCGCTCCGCTCGCCGGGCCGCTCGGGCCCTGGCCGCTCCTCGCCGGCCGGGTCCCCTGGAGCCCGGCCGGTCGCTCGGCCATCCGCAAGTGGCGATGAGATCCGGCGGGAAGGCGCCGGATCTGATCACCGGTTCCGCTGGCGTCGGGCGGGGGTCGGAGGTGCGGCGTACTGTCCGGGGCCGTTCGACTCCGGAGGTGACCGTGCCCGTCGTGCCCGAGATCCAGGCCCTGCTCGACCAGCTGGCGGCGGCGCCGCTCGACATCGCCGAGGTCGACCCGCCGACGATGCGGGCGCTCTATGCCGCCCTGCGGGCGGTCGACGGCGAGCCGGTCGAGGTCGGTCCCGTCGCCGACGTGGCCATCCCCGGCCCCGGGGGCGACATCCCGGCCCGCATCTACCGTCCCGACGCCCACGGCCCGGCGCCGGTCCTGGTCTGGTACCACGGCGGCGGCTGGGTGATCGGCGACGTGGAGACGTCGGACCCGACGGCCCGGAAGCTGTGCCAGCGGGCCGGCGTCGTCGTCGTGTCGGTCGACTACCGCCTCGCCCCCGAGCACCCGTCCCCCGCGGCCACCGACGATGCCTGGGCCGCCCTCTGCTGGGTGGCCGAGCACATCGGTGACCACGGCGGCGACCCCACCCGGCTGGCCGTCGGCGGCGACTCGGCCGGTGGCAACCTGGCCGCTCTCGTCGCCCTCCGGGCCCGCGACGACGGCGGGCCCGCCCTCCGCCACCAGCTGCTCGTCTACCCGGCCACCGACCTGACGATGGCGCACCCGTCGATCGAGGAGAACGGCGAGGGCTACTTCCTCACGGCGGTGACGATGCGCTGGTTCATGGACCACTACCTGGGCGCCGACCGGAGCCACGGCGACCCCGGCGCGCCGTCCCTCTCGCCCCTCGCCGTCGAGGACCTGTCGGGCCTCCCGCCGGCGCAGGTGCTGACGGCCGAGTTCGACCCGCTGCGCGACGAGGGCGACGCCTACGCCGCCCGCCTGGCCGAGGCCGGCGTGCCGGTCGAGCACGTGCGCGGGCCGGGCCTGGTCCACGGCTTCTTCGCCATGGGCCAGATCTCGCCCGACGCCGACAAGGCCGCCGCCCTGGCCGCCGACCGGCTGCGCGACGCCCTGGCCTAGTGCTGGAGGTCCCCGAGGTCGTCCGGACCAAGGCGATCACATCGGGGGCAACGGCCTGGCTCGACGAGCTCCCCTCGCTGGTGGCCGCGCTCGAGACCGACTGGGGCATCACCGTCGGGGCTCCGTACCCCGACCCGACGGAGGCCTACGTCGCCGCGGTCGAGCTCGACGACGGCACGCCGGCCGTGCTCAAGCTGTGCATCCCCCGGTCCCTCGACGCCGCCCGGCGGGAGATCGTCACCCTGCGCCTGGCCGGCGGCGACGGGTGCGTGACGCTGCTGCGCGACGACGTCGCCCGCGGCGCCCTGCTGCTGGAGCGGCTGGGCCCGTCGATGGCGGACCTGGGCCTGCCGCTCGAGCTCCGCACGACGATCCTCGTCGACGCCGCGGTGCGGGTCTGGCGGCCGGCGCCCGACGCCGGCCTCCCGACCGGTGCCGACAAGGCCGATTGGCTGGCCCGCTTCGTGACCTCGGAGTGGGAGGTCCTCGACCGGCCGTGCTCCGAGGCCGCCGTCGCCCACGCCCTGGCCTGCGCCGAGCGCCGGGGCGCGGCCCACGACGACGAGCGGGCCGTGTTGGTCCACGGCGACCTCCACCAGTGGAACGCCCTCCAGGCCGGCGCCGGCTTCAAGCTGGTCGACCCCGACGGCCTGCGGGCCGAGCCGGAGTACGACCTCGGCGTCCTCCTGCGGGAGGACCCCGACACGCCGGACGTCCTGCGGGCCCGGTGTGCGGGGCTCGCCGAGCGGACCGGTCTCGACGCCACCGCCATCTGGGAGTGGGGCGTCGTCGAGCGGGTCGCCACCGGCCTGGTGGGCGAGCAGATCGGCCTCCAGCCCGTCGGCCGCCAGATGCTCGCCGCCGCCGACGCCATCGCCGCGGGGTAGCCCCGCGGGACCTCGCCCGGGGTCTCAGGCCGGGACGGTGGCGACTCGGTTGGTGGTGCCGCCGGGGCCGGTTGCGGTGAGCATGTAGGTGCCGGGGCCGGGGGAGCAGCCCTGGGCGGTGCCGGCGGGGGATCGGGGGCCGGTGGGGGCGCCGGGGCCGGCGAGGCGGATGTCGTCGGCGCCGGAGGTGCGCCAGCTGAGCGCGACGCGCTGGGAGGGGGTGGCGCAGCCGGGACCGGGGATGCGGGTGGCGGTGAAGGAGATGATCGCGGGCGGGTCCGGTGCCGGGGGGTCGGTGGTGGTGGGCGGTGGCGCGGTCGTCGCCGGCGACGGGGGACGCGGGGGCGTGGCGGTGTCGGGGACGAACCCGGGCTCGCTGGTGGTGCCGATGTCGGCGGACGGGCCGGTGGTCGTGGTCGTCGACGACGGGATGGGCGAGGGGAGCGAGGACGCCCCCTGCGGCGGGAGGCTCGACGTCGAGGACGACGAGCCCGACGGCCGATCGGTGGTCGAGCCCGAGCTCGCGTCGGTGGTCGACGTGGTGGTGCCGTCGGCGGCCACCTCCTCGGGGTCGGCCCCGTCGTCGCCCAGCAGGAGGAGGACGGCCACCACGACCAGCATCAGCACCCCGGCGGCCACCGCGACGGCGGCCGGCCGTCGGGCCGAACCGACCCCGCTCGCATCTGGCGGAGGCGAGCCGGGGCCGACGCCGGAGCCATCGGCGCCGCCCGACCCGGAACCGTCGGAGCCGTCGACGGCCGCGGGCGGCTCGCCCACGGGCACGCCGGCGCGGGCGAGGCCCAGGCGGATGGCGGCGAGCAACTCGGGGGCCACGACGAGGAGGGGGACGGCGGCGAAGAGGGCCTCGGGCGAGAGCCGTCCCTCCTGACGCCGGGCGCAGGCGTCGCAGCCGCCGGCGTGGGCCGCTATGACCCGGACGGCGTCGGGACCGAAGGCCTCGATGCCGGCGGCCGCGACCGCCCCGGCCAGGTCGGGGCACGCCGGCCGGCCCGCTCGCCACAGCACGCAGGCCCGCACGGCATCGGCCAGCCGGGCCCGCAGCCGGAACAGGACCTGGTGGGCGCTGTTGGCCGTGACGCCCAGCTCCTCGGCGATCTCCCCCGGCGACAGCCCGTGGCGCAGGTGCAGGTCGAGCACGCTGGCGTCGCGGGGGCCCAGGGCGGCGGCCGCAGCCCACACCAGCTCGGCGTCCTCGGCACGGGCCGCGGCCTCGCCCGCCTCGTCGCCGTGGTCGGTTCGTCGGTCCACCATCTCGGTCGTCTCCTCGTCGCCCAGGGGGACGGACCGGCGCTCCCGCTCGAGGCGGTTGAGCGCCCGGTTGCGGCCGATGCGCAGCACCCACCCGCCGAACGACTCGGCCTGCTCGAGCCCGGCGAGCCCCGTCCAGGCCGCCAGGAAGGCGTCCTGGGCGACCTCGGCCGCCACCTCCCGGTCGCGGACGATGCGGTAGGCGACGTCGAGCACCCGGTGCGACCAGCGGTCGAACAGCACGCCGAAGGCCTGTCCGTCGCCCGCCTGGGCGGCGCGCACCAGCTCGGCGTCGTCGGCTCGTGCCCTCAGGTCCATCCACCCTCCTGACCGCTGGAGCCGGACTGCCTTACATCTTCGCGGGGATGCACCGCTGCCGCGGGAGGCCGTTGTCCTCGGCTGGCGCCTCGGACTGAAGGACACCGTCCCATCCGCTCTTGGCGGCTCCTTCGTCGCCGCCGGGCCGCTCGGGCCCTTGAACATCTTCGTCGCGATCACGCGGCGACGCGCGGCGAGGCGCGGGGACGGGTCCCCGGCGCCGGGGCGTAAGCGGCGGGCGGCCGGGGGGTCAGGACGGGCACACCACCGACCCCCTCCGAGGAGGAGACATGTCCACCCCCACCCGCCGTCTGACCGCCGCCCTGGCGCTCGCCCTGGGCCTCGCCCTGGTCCCGACCGTGGCCGGCGCCGCCGACGGCTTCAAGACCCCGACCCTCCCGCCCCGTCCCCCGGTCGGCCCCGGCGGCTTCACGGTGCCGCTCCCCGACCTCACGGTCGAGGCCTTCGACGCCACCGAGGCCGACGGCCAGGTCGAGGGCCGGCTGACCCTGTCCGCGCCGCTGATCGTCGACCTCTCCGTCTCCGTCAGCCCGCAGCTCATCGACGTGAACGAGTGGGATCTCGCCTGCCCCAGCCCCGGGGGCGGCGGCTGCGGCTGGACCTTCGACGTCGACATCCCGGCCGGCGCCACCACCGCCGACTTCGACCTGAGCGTGTACGACGACGACGGTCCCGAGCCGGCCGAGCGCTACGGCTTCGCGGCCACCGTCTGGGACGAGGACGTCGTCGACGTCGGTCCCGCGGCCGAGGCGGTGCTGTACGACGGCGCCGGTCTCGAGCTGGGCTTCGCCGAGAGCGACCCCGAGGCCTCGGAGGGCGATCCCGGCACCGACGGCACCCTCGACCTCGTCGTGACCGCGAACCAGGCCGTGCCCCACCCGGTCACGTTCCGGGTCCACACCGGCATCGTCGGCGGGTACGACGGCGCCCTGCCGGGCCTCGACCACGACCCGATCGACGTCGTCGTCGAGCTGCCGGCCGGCGAGACCGATCTGACCGTCGAGGTGCCCCTCGTCGGCGACCAGCTCGACGAGTCCGACGAGCTGTTCTTCGCCTACGTCGGCGAGCAGTCCCACGGGGAGATCGCCTTCGACGGCGGGACCGCCGTGGCCCGGATCCTCGACGACGACGGCCCGGTGGTGACGTGGAAGCGGCCCGGCGGCTACCAGTCGCCGTCGCGGTCGGCCCTGTCCGCCGCCCGCACGGCGTAGCCGAACACGATGGCGGGGGCGAGGACGATCGAGCCGACCACCAGGCAGGCCACGATCAGGGTGACGACCCAGTCCTCGAGCCCGACGACGAAGCCGACGAGGAAGGCCACGACGGCCAGCCCGAACAACCCGTAGCCGACCTTCTGGCCCAGATCGACCCAATGGGCGATCTGGGCCCGGCGCGCCAGGACCGGGTCCCCGTCGGGGTCGGGCGCTGGTCCACGGGGCATGGCGTCAGCCTGCCGCCCGGCACCGGGACCGGGCGAACCGGGGCGCCGCTACCGTGCCCGGGTGCGGACGTCCCACCACGCCGACCACGACCGTGATGCCCTGGTCGACCGCAAGCGGGCCGACGGCGTCACCACCTCGCTGATCCTCCCGGCCCGGGACGAGGAGGCCACGGTCGGCCGGGTGCTGGAGGCGTACCTCCCCCTGCGGGACGCCGGTCTCCTCGACGAGGTGGTCGTGGTCGACTCGCTCTCGTCGGATCGCACCGCCGAGGTGGCCCGGGACGCCGGCGCCACGGTGGTCGCCGTGGGCGAGGTCCACGCCGCCATCCCGGCCGAGCGGGGGAAGGGCGAGGCCATGTGGCGGGGCGTGCTCGCCAGCACCAGTGACCTGGTGGTGTTCGCCGACGCCGACGTGCTGGACGCCGGTCCCCACTACATCGTCGGCCTGCTCGGCCCGCTCCTGACCGACCCCGCCGTCCGCCTCGTCAAGGGCTTCTACGAGCGGCCCATCGTCGGCACCGACGGCACGGTCGAGGAGCACGGCGGGCGGGTGACCGAGCTGGTGGCGCGGCCGCTGCTCAGCCTCTACCGGCCGGAGCTGGCCCGGCTCGTCCAGCCCCTCGCCGGCGAGTACGCGGCGCGGCGGGAGCTCCTCGAATCGGTGGCGTTCCCGGTCGGCTACGGCGTCGAGATCGCCCTGCTGCTCGATGCCCACGAGCGCCACGGGATCGACGGGTTGGCGCAGGTCGACCTCGGGCGGCGCACGCACCGGCGCCAGTCGCAGCAGCAGCTCGGGGTCATGGCCGCCGAGGTCCTCGCCGCCGCCCTGCGCCGCCTCGGCCTGGACCCCACCGGCGACGCCATGCACCAGTTCGCCCCCGAGGGCCACGCCGCCATCGACACACCCCTCCGTCTGGCCGAGCGCCCCCCGATCGCCTCGCTCTGATCCGTTCTCGGCACGGAAGTGCCCGATATCCGAGCTGTTTCGTGCCGAGAACGACGGACGTCAGTGGTTGAGCTTGGCGTGGATGCCCTTGGTGGCCTTGTACATGCAGACGAAGGCCTCGTAGAGGGGCGCGTAGATCTCGACCGTGGACGGGTCGGGGGTGAACTCCGCCTCCACGGCGACGAGGCCGTCGAGGGCGTCGACCTCCATCCGCCCCAGCGCCACCCACGACACCAGGGCCGCGCCCCGGGTGCCGGCGTGCTGGTGGTCCTCGACCCGCCGGATCGGCCGCTGGAGGACGTCGGCGTGGATCTGGCACCACAGGTCCGACCGGGCGCCGCCGCCGATGATCACGATGGGGCCGAGCGGGGACTTGGTGAACGACTCGACCGCCTCCATCAGCCAGCGGGAGTTGTAGGCCACCCCCTCCAGGATCGAGCGCAACATGTCGGCCCGGTCGTGGGCGAGCGAGAGGTTGGTCCAGCCGCCCCGGATCGTGTGGTCGTCGACGGGCGTGCGCTCGCCGTTCAGCCAGGGCAGGTAGATCAGCCCGTTGCTGCCCGACGGGGACGTCTCGGCCACGTCGTTCAGCTCCTCCAGCGTGTCGACCAGGCGGAGCTGGTCGCGGGCGTGAAGCAGGCAGGCGCCGGCCGACTCGTGCTCGTTGGCCAGGAAGTACTTGCCCGGCAGGGCGGCCGGGAAGGCGGCCATGTTGTTGCGGATGTCGGTGCGCTTGCCGGGCAGGTGGAAGCTCAGCCACGAGCTGGTGCCGAGGTAGAGGTGGGGCTCGTAGTCCTTCACCGCTCCGCACCCGACACAGGCGGCGTGGACGTCGCCCATGGCCGTCGTGACCGGGACGCCGGCGGCGATGCCCCAGTCCTCGGCCACCTCGGGGAGGAGCTCGCCCACCACCGACGCCGACGGCACCAGCTGGGGCAGCTTGGCCTTGTCGACCCCGGTCCACTCGAGCAGCTGGGGGTGGTAGGTGATGGCGTCGCGGTCGCGGTTGTCGGTGAGCCAGTGCATGACGATGCAGTCGTGCGACGACACCGCCTTCCCCGTGAGGCGGAAGTTGAGGTAGTCGCCCGGCTCCAGCAGCCGCTCGGCGGCGTCGTAGACCTCGGGCCGCTCGTCCTTGAGCCAGAGGATGTGGGCGATCGGGTCCTTGCCGCTGAGGCTCGGCGCCGCCCCGGTGAGCTGCACCC